>NZ_JASGFD010000058.1:0-30438 GCF_047605705.1 Silvibacterium sp.
GGGCTCAGGGCTCAGGGCTCAGGGCTCAGGGCTCAGGGCTCAGGGCTCAGATAGAGCATCAGTCTCGACGGTGGCCCATTCAAGCCTGCAGTTGGCTTGAGTGGGGAAACCAGCACGAAATCCAAAGCAGATGTGTCATTCCGACCGGAGCGAGACGTCTTTTGTCTTGCGAAGTGGAGGAACCTGCAGTTCTCTTCTCATAAGCGAGAACCCGGGTGCCCCACGTCTCGCCCCTGAGACGTGGGATTCGCAGGATGCCGACAACAGCCCATGCAAGCCTGGCGCCGGCTTGAACAGGGAATAAGGGTCTCCGAGTTATCCCTTGGTCCTGGCAATCTCCGGCGAGACAGCAACCTCATCCTCAGCCCCGCTCGCAGCGCGCGCGGCCTCAGGCTCGAGATGATTGTGGATCAGCCCATCGCGCAGCAGCTCGAAGGCTTTTTCCGGCGTATCGGCAAAGGTGAACAGCTCGCGATCGCGCGGTGAGATTGCCCCCTTGTCCACCAGCACGTCGAGATTGATCACGTCCTTCCAGTACGACGATCCGTACATGATCACGGTGATCTTCTTCGCCAGCTTGCCGGTCTGCGCCAGCGTCAGCAGCTCGAACATCTCGTCCAGCGTGCCGAAGCCGCCCGGAAAGACGACCAGCGCCTTTGCGAGATACGCGAACCAGTACTTACGCATAAAGAAGTAGTGGAACTCGAAGTTGAGCTCCGGCGTGATGTACGGGTTGGGGAACTGCTCGAAGGGCAGACGGATATTCAGGCCGATGCTCTTGCCGCCCGCCTCGTAGGCGCCGCGATTCGCGGCCTCCATGATGCCCGGACCACCGCCCGAGGTCACCACGAAGCGATGCCGACGCGCCTTGAGCCCCTGCGCCCACTCCGTGAGCATACGTGCGAGGGTGCGAGCATCCTCGTAGTAATGCGCCATCTCCACCGCAGCCTCGGCGCGGCGGCGGCTGAGTTCGGTCGCCGTCCCCTGCTCGAGCTCGGGCGCGGTGGCCGGCTGCTCTTCCTGCGGAGCCCGTGCTGTCGAGCCCGTGTTCTCGAGCAGCTCCAGCTGGCGATTGGCCTCATCGAGACCGCGAAAGCGCGCCGATCCGAAGAAGACAACCGTGTCCTGGATGCGCTCGTGGCGGAAGCGGGCAAGCGGTTCGGAGTATTCCGAGAGGATGCGGATGATGCGGCCGTCCGGGCTGTTCAGGAAGCCGGGATTCTCGTAAGCCAGCGGTGCGGCTTCCAGAGGGCTCGGCATATCGGCAATGGGAGCGATGAAATCGGGAGTATCGGGACTTGGGTCTTTACGGTCCATGAGGATTCGATGCGGCAGGCAGGCCCGGCCGAGGCGGGCCTCGTTAGAGTTGCGTCAGACCTCGTTGTAATGGAGAGCGTCGTGGATCGCGATCCATACGTTGAGCAGACCGAGGCCGGAGACCAGGCCACGCGTCACGCCGCTGAGCGCAAGATGCGACAGCCCGGGCACGAGGACCAGCAGGTGATTGTCGTCCCATAGGCGTAGCCACGGCAGAACGACGAGGATGAGCCCAAGATAAAGCCGGACAATGACGCGGACAAAGAGGTCGAGCCGCTGCATCCAGCGCGAAGCGCGACGCGGAGCCGCGGGAGGCCCCGCTCGAGGCGGAACCGGAGCGGGCGGAGGCTGCGGTGAAAACAGATTCGGCTGGTGCGCCATGCGATCCCTTGATTCTAACTGCTCCGCGCAGAGCGAGGACTGGCCGTCCAGGCCTTTTGCCTTCGGCCCCGCTCCCGCCTGGTCGCAGTTCAGGCCCACGGTGCCCCATCTAAGCTCCGCTTGGATGGGAAGACACACAGCCTGCCGGGTGCCCCACGTCTCGCTTTTGAGACGTGGGAGGCTATGAAACCGACGCAGGCGACCCTGTTGCAACTTCACCCAGACGCAAAGAAAAGCGCCGGAGCATCTCCGGCGCTTTTCGTACTCCATCTATTGCAGATTACTGGGGCTGCTTGTGGCGCTTGGGGCGCTGGTTCGCCTGCAGAACCTTCTTGCGCAGGCGCAGCGACTTCGGCGTCACCTCGACCAGCTCGTCGTCGGCGATGAACTCGATCGACTGCTCGAGGTTCATCGCGCGGGGCGGCGTCAGGCGGACGGCTTCATCCGAAGACGAAGCGCGCATGTTCGTCAGCTTCTTTTCGCGGACCACGTTCACGTCGAGGTCGTTGTCGCGCGAGTGCTCGCCGATGATCATGCCTTCGTAGACTTCCACACCCGGCGGAACAAACAGGACGCCGCGATCTTCCAGGCCTTCGAGGGCATAGGAGGTCGTGGTGCCCGAGCGGTCCGACATCAGCGCGCCGGTGGGACGCTGCGGAATCTCACCCTGGTAAGGCATGTAGCCGTCGAAGATGGTGTTCATCACGATGGTGCCGCGGGTCTCGGTCAGCAGCTCGCTGCGCAGGCCGATGAGGCCACGCGAGGGCACGCGGAACTCGAGGCGGACGCGGCCGTGGCCGTGCATCTTCACCATTTCGCCCTTGCGGGGCCCAAGGCGCTCGATGACGGTGCCGACGAAGTTGTCGGGCACGTCGATGGTGACGTGCTCGACCGGCTCCATCAGCTTGCCATCGATGGTGCGGGTCACGATCTCGGGACGGCCGACCATCAGCTCGAAGTCTTCGCGGCGCATCATTTCGATCAGGATGGCCAGCTGCAGTTCGCCACGGCCCAGCACCTTGAACGAGTCCGGGCTGCCCGTATCTTCCACGCGGATCGAAACGTTGGTCAGCAGCTCGCGGTCCAGGCGCTCACGCAGGTTGCGCGAGGTGACGTACTTGCCTTCGCGGCCGGCCATGGGCGAGTTGTTCACCGAGAACTGCATCGCGATCGTCGGCTCATCGATGACGATCGGCGGCATCGGGGTCGGATTCTCGAGCGAAGTGATCGTCTCACCGATGGTGATGCCGGTGACGCCGGCCACGGCGACGATGTCGCCCAGCTCCGTCTGCTCGATATCCACGCGCTTGAGACCGGAGAAGCTGAACAGCTTGGTGATGCGGGTCTTCTCGATCTTGCCGTCAACCTTGACGATGCTGACTTCGTCGCCGGTCTTGAGCGTGCCGTTGAAGACGCGCGCGATGCCCAGGCGGCCGAGGTAGTCCGAGTAGTCCAGATTGGTCACCTGCACCTGGAGCACGCCGTCGGCGTCGCCCTTGGCGACCGGCAAGGTGGCGATGATCTGCTCGAACAGCGGCTCGAGATCGGTGCCCGTCTCGCCCAGCTTGGTCGAGGCCAGGCCCTGCTTGCCGTTGGTGAACAGAACGGGGAACTCGAGCTGCTCTTCGTTCGCATCGAGCTCGATGAACAGGTCATAGACCTCGTTCAGCACTTCCTGCGGACGCGCGTCGGGGCGGTCGATCTTGTTGACCGTGACGATGATCGGCATGCCGGCTTCGAGCGCCTTGCCCAGAACGTAGCGGGTCTGGGGCAGCGGGCCTTCCGAGGCATCAACCAGCAGCATCACGCCGTCGACCATCTTCAGCGCGCGCTCCACTTCGCCACCGAAGTCGGCGTGGCCCGGCGTGTCGACGATGTTGATCTTGTGGCCCTTGTAGAAAATGGCCGTGTTCTTGGCAAGAATCGTGATGCCGCGCTCACGCTCGAGGTCGTTCGAGTCCATGACGCGGTCGGCGACGGCCTCGTTGGCGCGGAAGGTGCCGGCCTGGCGAAGCATGGCGTCGACGAGCGTGGTCTTGCCGTGGTCGACGTGGGCAATGATGGCGATATTGCGGATGGTGCTCACAGGGATTTCCTAATCTCTCTCTCTTGTTCGTTCGGACCCGAGGCCCGGGGGTATGAAAAGCTTTATCGTGCGCGGTCTTCGTCGATGGCAGCGAAGATGGCAGCCAGATCGAGGTGTACAGGACCGGCATCGAAGACGCCGGTCTCCACCCACTCACCGCTCGAGCAGTCGAAGCCCTTGCGCGTGGCCGGGTCTACGACCCAGATGTTTTTGACGCCCATGCGGCGATAGTCATCGAGCCGCTCGGCGTAACGAGGAATACGATCTTCCGGGGAAAGAATCTCGATGATGGCAACCGGAGCCGTCTGGATCACCTGCTCGCGCGGCGCTTTCCGCGAAACGAAGCAGATATCCGCAATGCGATAGCGCGTATTCGAGACCTGGACGCGAATCTCAGGCAGCACGATAACATTCCAGGCCTGCTCATACGCCATACACCAGCGAATGAACCAGCGCTGCAACTCCGCGTGATCAAGCTCGCCTAAGTTCCGCTCCTCGACCACCCCGTCCACATAGTCGCAGTCCGGCCGATAGCTCGTATGCAGATACTCGCTCACGGAAATCGGAAGTGGGGTTGCGGCAGCCATCCTGTTTCCAGTTTACCAGCCGGGCCAAATTTATTCGTATTTCAGCGATTCCACCGGGTCCATCTGGGCCGCGCGGTTGGCCGGAAGCGTCCCGAAGATGATTCCAACCGCCGTCGAGGTCACCAGCGCGATCACCACTGCCCAAGCCGAAATCGGGATGGTGTAGTCGGTAAAAATGCGCACCGAAACCGGCAGCGCGAGCCCCAGTAGGGTTCCCACGACGCCTCCCGAGAGCGAAATAAAGATCGCCTCGATCAGGAACTGCAGCTTGATCTCGCGCGCCGTCGCGCCCAGCGCCTTGCGAATGCCGATCTCGCGGATACGCGAGCGCACCGTGGCCAGCATGATGTTCATGATGCCCACGCCGCCGACCGCCAGCGTCACCGCCGAAACCATTACCAGCATTACGGTGAGGCCGTTCGCAATCTTCGCCGCGGTCGTCAGCAGCGAGGTCAGCGTCGTCGGCTTGTAGACCGAGCTTGGCAGGTGCCGCTTGTGCACCACCTCGACAATCTCGTTCGAGGCCTCTTCCACGTCGTTTGGGTCGCGGATCGAGAAGAAGATCTGCTTCACGTTGTCCGTACCGGTGAAGTAGCGGCCGACCGAATACGGGATCAGGATGGTTTCATCCGAAATCTCCGACTGCCCGAAGGTGTCGACGCTCTCCTGGAAGGTTCCGATGATGGTGAAGGGAATGCCGGAGAGCTGGAAGGTCTGATTCACCGCCGCCGCTTCGCTGCCGAACATCTCGCGCGCGAAGGCCTTGGTGACCACCGCCGCCTTGGTGTGCGTCGTCTCGTCCTCGTCGTCGAAGAAACGGCCGGTGTAGACGATCAGGTTACGCACGTCGCGATACTCCGGGCTCACGCCCAGCACCAGCACGTCCTTGGCATTGCCGCCGGGGAAAGTCACCCGGTCATGCATCTCGAGCATGGGCGAAGATTTCGCCACGTCCGGCACCTGCTCATCGACAGCCCGCTCGTCATCGAGCGTCAGGTAGTCGTTGCGGTACTCGTTCACGTTGCCGGCGCCGCCGCCCTCGTATTCGAGCACCACCATGTTGGTGCCGATCTTCTGCAGCAGCCCCAGCACGTACTCCTTGCCCGTGCTGCCGATGGTGAAGACCATGATCACCGACGCCGAGCCGATCACCATGCCCAGCGCCGTCAGCGCAAAGCGCACCTTGCTCACCTTGAAGCTGTCGATGGCAAGCTTGACGATCTCGCTGAGGAGCATCGTCCGTTTGGCGCTGGCCAGCGTCTTCTCAAAGGATCGGCGGCTTCGCGAGCGCGCAGGGGTACCGGGCTTGGCTTCAGTCGTGGGCATACAGTTCTACTCTATTGATCGTACTCGCCCGGCCATGGATTCAGAAGCCGCGGAGCGTTGCCCAGGCAAATCGGCACACCAGCCACCAGCCTCTCAGCCCATTGCTGTCATTCCGACCGAAGCGACCGAAGCGGCCGAAGGCCGCGCAGCGGAGGAACCCGCAGTCCACTCTACAAGCGAGGATAAGGGTGCCCCGTCCAAGCTTCGCTTGGGCGGGAGGAACGAACGCTCCGCTGCTTGCGGACGCTCCAGACCAAAAATCTCACCTCCCCGAACGAACCTTTCCGCCCTCAGCCCCGAATATAGGAGCGGAGACAGCTCTTGGCCGACGACCTCGAAACCGATCTCGAAACCTGGCAGCGAATCCTCAAGCGCGACCCCGAAGCCTTCGACGGCTTCTACCGCGAGCACGCCGCGCGGTTGACCGCCTTCCTTCGCCAGGTAACCGGCAGCCGGCAGGCCGCCGAAGACGTCGCCCAGGAGACCTTCACCCAGATGTGGACCCGCCCCAACGGCTACCAGCCGGAACGGGGAGCGCTGAAGGCCTACCTCTTCGGCGCGGCGCGCAGACGGGCCGCCGACTGGTGGCGTAGGCAGCGGCCGACGGAGCCCGTCGAAGAAAAAACGCAGGGACAAGGCCCCGGGGCTGAGCTCCCCTCGCTCATGAGCAATGCTCTCCAGCAGCTATCGAAAGACCAGCGCATGCTGCTCTGGCTGCGCGAGGTCGAAGGCCAGTCCTACGCCGAGCTGGCCGAAATCCTGGGTGTGCCCGTCGGCACTGTCCGTTCCCGACTCTTTGCCGCCCGCGAGGCGCTGCGGGAGGTATGGCATGCAGAGCGGCCCGGCGTGCTGCCGGAGAAAGGAAAGAGCGCATGAGATGCGACGAAGCAGCGGAGTTCGTCTCCGCACTCTACGACGGGGAAACGGTCACGCGGGAAGCGGCCGCGCACATCGGCGCATGCGCCGCATGCCAGGCCCGGCTGCGCGACTACATCGAGATGGGCGTCGAGCTGCGGCGCATCGCCAGCCTCGAAATCCCGGACGAAATTCCGGACAACGTCGCTGCGCAGACATGGGCGACAAAAGCAGTACGGCAGGGAGCAGTGCAGACGTGGTGGCGGAAAGGATGGGAGACGATGCGGATACCGAGGTTCGCCTTCGCGGCGATGGTGGCAGGAATCCTGGTGCTGGCCTCCGGGCTGGCGCTCACACGGGTAAGGGCACGGTCGGAGGGGTCGGTCCTCTTGCTGCGACTAGCCATGCCAGGCAGCGATCAGCCTGTTCAGTGCCCGCTCTCAACAGTAGACAAGAGGTGGCAAAGCTGCGGCGAATCTCAGGTGAAAGGTGACCGATGGTATTCCTTTGACGTCAGGCTGCTCTCCAGCAATAACGGCCGCGTACGCCTTGGCACTCGCGCGGCTTCTCTTCCCCTGAACGAAGGAAACAAGCTAAGCAGCGCCCTCGAACAACAGACCCAGCATGTGTATGAATTCTCTCCCGAAGAACCTCTAAATGTAGACGTAGAAAATTTTGGGAGCATCCAGATCACCGGCGAGTGGATGGACCACATGCCTCAACTCGTAGGAGTTCAAGAGGTCGATCCCGGACCGAATGAGATGCGCGTGGTTGCGCCTCTTCTTATCAGGGACAAGCAAGTTGTAGCAGATTTTCAGGGTGCGAGCGCATTTCCTGACAAGCCGGGAATGGTTGTCATGCTTAACGCTCCAGGAGAAGGGAAGTTCCTGTTTTCTCTTACCAGGATGCCGGATGCCGTAGAGGGAAAAGTCAACCTGAACCGCATCACCTTTGCAAGCAATGGACAGCACTACACCCTCCTTTCCGGAGCGCCAATCACTCGCGCCCAGCAGGTCTGGATCCGGCACGACGCATGGCTGGTGTCCGATTCCAAAGGCAATGCACCTCAGGGCTTCATCATGAGCGTCTACAACATGAACAACGCCCCAGCCGGCCTCAAATAGTAGCTTGCATCTCTAAGCCGGCGGCGCAGCATGGCAACCGCCGGCTCTCTTTTCCGATCGTTACTGCTTCGCCGCCGCAATGCCATCCAGCGTCGCCAGAGCCTCATCCGTCAGCTTCAGCTCCGCCGCCGCAAGATTCTCCTTCAGGTGACCCACCGACGACGTGCCCGGGATCAGCAGGATGTTCGGCGAGCGGTGCAGCAGCCACGCCAGCGCCACCTGCATCGGCGTCGCGCCCAGCTGGGCCGCGACCTCATCCAGCTCCCCGGCCTGCAGCGGGCTGAAGCCGCCGAGCGGGAAGTACGGCACATACGCCACGCCATCCTTCGCCAGCCGTTCGACGAAAGCGTCATCCTCGCGGTGCGCCACGTTATAGAGGTTCTGCACGCAGACGATCGGCGCAATCGCCCGCGCCTCCTCGTACTGCTTCTCCGTGATCGTGCTCAGACCGAAGTGGCGCACCAGCCCCTTCTGCTGCAGCCCGGCCAGCGCCTCCACCTCCGGCGCAACCGAGCTGTCATCCGGCCCGGCCGGACCGCCGAAGCGCAGGTTCACCACGTCCAGCACGTCCAATCCGAGATTATGCAGATTGTCGCGGACAGCTGACTCCAGCTCCGCCACCGACTTGGCCGGCAGCCACGAGCCACCCTCCCCGCGCCGGTAGCCGATCTTGGTCACGATCGTAAGCCCCGCCGGATACGGATGCAGGGCCTCGCCAATGATCTGGTTCGTCACATGCGGACCGTAAAAGTCCGACGTATCGATGTGGTTCACGCCCGCGGCAATCGCCTCGCGCAGCACGGCGAGAGCGGCGGCGTGATCGCGTGGCGGTCCCCACACGTGCGGCCCGGCAAGCTGCATGGCGCCGTAGCCCATACGATGAACAGTGATTTCGGTGCCGGGCAGGGTAAAGGTTCCACCGAGGTTCTGGGTTGCGGTCATCTGCGTCTTCTCCAATTTGCGTAAGAATAGCTTCAGGCAGGTGAAACGGGCCCTTTTCGCCTGCCTGTCATTGGATGAACAAGGATCGCTCCCGGGAGTTCGCATTTGTCCACGCCGACCAAACCTCTGCTGAAGCCGCGTAAATCGCCGGTGCAGGCGCGCTCCACCGCCAGCGTCGACGCCATTCTCGAGGCCACCCTTCAGGTTTTGCTGCGCGAAGGCAGGGAAGGCCTCACCACTACCCGGGTCGCCATGCGCGCCGGGGTCTCGGTCGGCAGCCTTTACCAGTACTTCCCCAACAAGAGCTCGCTCCTGCAGGCCGTGCTGCGCGCGCATCTCGAACGCACCTATGGCGCAACCGTAGCCGCCGGAGAAAAGTATCGCGGCCTGCCGCTTCGCGCGATGGGCAAAGGCCTGCTCGCCGACTTCCTCGCCATGAAGTTCGAGCACATCGAGGCCAGCCTCGCGCTCTACCAGATCAGCGATGACGTCGAAGGCGCGAAGATCGCCCGGGCCATCGGGCAGCAATCCGTCGCAGCCGTAGCCGCCATGCTGCGCAGCTCCTGCGAGCCGCTCACCACCGACGCCACCTCCGTGGCCTCGATGATCCTTGCCGCCATCGCCGGCGTCAGCCGACGCATGCTCGAATCCGAAGACCCGCACACCGCGCGCCAGGAACTCGAACGCGAGCTGCGCGTGATGGTCATGGCGTATCTCGATGCTCTGAAGGCATAAGGTCGGCAGCAGCGATACAGGAAAAGGCCGCCCGAAGGCGGCCTCTTCGTCTCCTGCGTTCTTACTTGCAGCAGCTACCGCTGGGGCAGCAGTTAGGCTTCGGGCAGCAGGCGGAAGTGGTCGCGGCGTAAGCCGACAGGGACACAAGCGCAACGATGGCAAATACGGCCGAAAGAACTTTGATCTTCATAACAATCTCCTTTTAAGGTTTCATCTGAAAAGGGCGGCACGACTATCGAGAAGCACATGCCGCGCAGGGGAGCGCGAACCTGCGGCTGCCGCTGGAGGCTGTAACCCTCCTTCGAAGACGATGCCGGAACCGCAGCCTTCGCGTCGTTCTCTTCCTTTGCAACGACGGTGGTCGAAACCTGGCATGCCGGGCAGGATCGGCTCGAATTGTTGACAGGAAGCGGACAGCAGGGCGGATGTTTCGCCTGGCAGGCGAGAAACCCCGCCGAAAGCGGCGCTGCGAACGACGCCCCTGTAATCCAAAGGCACGCCAGAAGCAATGCAAACACGCGGCGAAGATGGCGGCCCGGAATCACAGCTTCACCCTATGCCTTCGCCGTCGCGAATGCAGTGATATGGCCCCGTCTCTGTCTCTTTCTTTCGCGGTTTCCCATTCTGGGATAACCGGCGAGGGCGCACGGAATCCCGCCAACGACAACGGCCATTGCAAGTCGTCGTCGCTGGCGAGACTACCGCAGCCGCTACTGCACCTGCCCGATATACACCCCGAAGGCAGGCAGCTCCACCGCATCGAGCGACGCCGGATCGCTCGCGCCCGGCGTCTTCATCAGCGTCTTCGCGCTCTTACCGGAGATGCCTTGTGAAGACAGGTCGAAGCTCACCTTCTGCGTCTGCGCCGTAAAGTTGCACGCCACCACGACCGCAGGCTGGCCATCGGCCTTGCGCAGCCACATCAGCACATCGTTGTTATCGGTATTCAGCATGATCTGCTGGCCGTCGCGCAGCGTGGCATTGCTGCGGCGCAGTTCGATCAACTGCTTATACCAGTTCAGCAGCGAGTCGAAGTCCGGCACCTCGCTCTTCACGTTGACCGTCTTGTAGCTCGGCGGAATCGGCAGCCACGTCTTCACGCCATCCTTCGAGAAGCCCGCGTTCGGCCCATCGTTCCACTGCATCGGCGTGCGCTCGCCGTCGCGGCCTTTCTCCTTCGGCCAGCCGGTGATGCCGATAGGATCCTTCACCTGGTCCTTGCTCGTCGGCGGCGTCGTCACCATGCCAATCTCATCGCCGTAATACATCATCGCCGTATCGCGCGAGGCGAAGAGAATCGCCGCCAGCATGCGCCCGATATCCTGGTTATGCGTACCGTCGCCATAACGATCCCACCGTGGATTGTCATGGTTGTCGAAGACGAACAGCGGCTCATTGCCGCCCAGCCCGGTCTCAGCATCGTTGATGTTCTTGCGGAACTCCGAGACATCGAACTTGTTAATGAATCCCACCTGCATATCCATCGGCAGGTCGAGCGCGTCGTTGTTCTCGCCATAGAGACGCCGCAGGTCGGCAATCGAGCTCACATACGTCTCGCCGATCAGCACCACCTTGCGGCCCTTCGTCTCGTCTGCCGTCTTGCGCAGCTCCTTCAGGACGTCATTTACCTTCGGCAGGTTGTCGGTCTTGTCAGTCTTCACTTCCTTGTCGCCGTAGGCGTTGATCTTGATGCTTCCATCCGGAAGCTTTACGTAATCCTCGTCCGAGAACGTCGGGTCCTCGAAGAGCGAGGTGATCGCATCGAGGCGAAAGCCCACCACGCCGCGATTGATCCAGAAGCGCTCGACGTCATACATAGCTTTGCGCACGGCGGGATTGTCCCAGTTCAAGTCCGGCTGCTGAATATAGAAGCGGTGGTAGTAGTACTGCTGCGTCTTCGCATCCCACTGCCAGGCGGAATGACCAAAGACCGACTCCCAGTTATTTGGCACATTGTCCGGTGGCGTGCCCCCTGCCTTGCCGTCCCTCCACACATACCAGTTACGCTTCGGGTCAGTCTTCGAGCTCTTCGACGCGATAAACCACGGGTGCTTGTCCGAGGTGTGGTTCAGCACCAGGTCCATGATGATGCCGATGTTCCGCTTCTTCGCCTCGGCCACCAGCCGGTCGAAGTCCGCCATCGTGCCGTACTGCGGATCGATGCCCTCGTAGTTCGAGATGTCGTAGCCGAAATCCACCTGCGGTGATGGATAGATCGGCGTCAGCCAGATCGCATCCACGCCCAGAGTCTTGAGGTAGTCGAGCCGCGAGGTGATGCCGTTCAGGTCGCCGATGCCGTCGCCGTTCGAGTCCTGAAAGCTGCGCGGATAGATCTCGTAGATGAGCGCGTCCTTGTACCACGTTGGCTTCGTCGTAAAGGCCGGAGCCTTGCCCGCAGCGTCAGCCGATTGCGCGAAAGACGCCGGGCTGAAGCACGCGGTAAGAGCGATCGCCGCACAGGCCGTGACGATGCGCCTGGCCATGTGCGAGGTGTGGCGGACTCGAGTCCGCTCGCGCCTGAACCTCGTGGGTAGAGATCTCATGGGTGAACCTCCTGAAATAGGAACGGGCTCGCCCGGGCCTGCTGCGCGCCCCGCAGCAAGGTAACACACGGGGAAGACAGCAGGCCGCATGCTTCACACTGGAAATAACTCACCGGGAAAACCCAAAGCCAGACGGTGCCCGTTCAAGCCCGTTATTGGCTAGAGTGGGGATACGCAAGCCGTGCGCTCACGTCTCGCTGCCGAGACACTCCGCTGCTGCCGCACCTGCGCCGGCGGAAGCCACGAGCCCACGGCCCGAGAATGTGGCCTGATTCGCGTAGCACCTGACCGGATGCGAGGCACTTCCGCAGGCCATCTCCACCTACACTAATAGGACCAGATCAGTCGCATATAGGGTTACTTCGGCAGTCTTTTGGCGAAGCACCGTGGTAGCCCGGAGATCGAACAACCGGGAATGCAGTGCAGGGGTCCGGACGGATCGGCGCTCACTCTTTCCATCACATCCGAAAGGTCGTGCGCCATTTTTCATCGTCGCTGGTTTCTGCCTGCGCTGACTTCGTTCAGCCTCCTCTCTCTTTCTGCCCTTGCGCAGACGGCACCGCTTGAGGGCACCGTCTCCGACTCTTCCGGAGCCCGGATTGCTGCCGCCACGTTGATCCTGCAGTGTCCACAGCAAAGCGCACGCCAGATGCATTCCGATGCGCAGGGACACTTTCTGCTCCCGCACACCGAGGGCGATTGCACCCTCCAGGTAACGGCCATCGGCTTTTCGACGCTGACCCTCCCGGTCAAAGACCTGCACGACGCCAACGTGGTGCTGAGTGTGAAGCAGGTGAGCAACACCGTGACCGTCAACGCCAACTCGGGCTATGTGGCCATCGCCTCCTCGACCGGCACCAAGACAGACACGCCTCTGAACGAGGTGCCGCAGGAGTTGTCCGTGGTGACGCGCGACCAGATCGACGTGCAGGCAGCGCAGTCGGTGCCGGAAGCGTTGCTCTACAGCACGGGCATGCTGCCCGAGGTGCGCGGCCTGAGCACGGATGCCTACGAAGTCCTCAGCGGGCGCGGCTTCCAGATGGAAGAGTATCTCGACGGCATGCGGCTGCCGAATGCGGGCGCGGGCTTCCTGGTGCCCTCCTTCGACCCCTTCGACCTGCAGAGCCTCGAAATCCTGCACGGCCCCGCATCGGTGCTCTTCGGGCAGGCCTACCCGGCCGGACTCGTGAACATGGTAAGCAAGCTGCCGCGCAGCACGCCCTTCGGGCAGATCGATTTCACCCCCGGCAGCTATGACCGCCTGCAAGGCGACTGGGACTTCGGCGCGCCCATCGATCAGAGCGAGCACTTCCTCTATCGCGTCGTTGGCCTCGCGCGGCACACCGATCAGCAGGTGGACTTCGCGCAGCAGGAGCGCTTCATGCTTTCTCCGTCGCTCACTTGGCGGCCGGATGCGAAGACATCTCTGACTGGCCTGCTGAACTGGCAGTACGACCCATCCGTGGGTTTCTATAACCTGCTGCCCGCATCCGGCACAGTGGCCCCGAATCCTTATGGCATCATCCCCACGTCGTTCGACCCCGGCGAGCCCGGCTTCGACAAGCACTCGCGCCGCCAGTATGCCGGCGGTTATCTCTTCTCGCGCGAACTCGGCGAAGGCTGGAACATTCAGCAGAACTTCCGCTTCTTCCACATCGATGACAATTTCCAGAACATCTACACCGAGGATCTCGAGGCCGATAACCGCACCATCGACCGCTACTCCTTCCTCAACAACGAACACATCAGCGCCTATACGCTGGATACGCATGCGGCCAAAACGCTGAACCATGGCGGCGTCCAGCAGACCATCCTCATGGGCGTGGACTACCAGAGCCTGCCGTACGACGAGGCCTATGGCTTCGACTTCTCCGTGCCGACGCTCGATGTGTACAAGCCCGTGTATGGTGCGGCCATCGGACTGCCGCCCATCTCCGGCGACGACGTGGTCAAGTATCACCAGACCGGCCTCTACGGGCAGGACCAGGCGCGCTGGAAGCGGCTGGCCGTGACGATCGGCGGCCGCGAAGACTGGACAAAGACCAGCGGCGTGGACGCGGTCACCGGAGACTCGGAAGGCGATCAGGCCAACCATGCCTTCACCGGCCGCGCGGGCGTGGTCTTCCTCGCCGGCCATGGCCTGAGCCCGTATTACTCCTACTCCACTTCGTATCAGCCGGAGATCGGCACGGACCAGGAAGGAAACACCTTCAAGCCGACCACGGGCCAACAGCACGAGATTGGCCTCAAGTACCAGCCCGGCCACTTCAACGGCTTCCTCACCGCATCGCTCTACGACCTGAACGAGCACAACGTGCTGACGACCGATCCCACGAACGTGAACTTCAGCGTGCAGACCGGCGCCGTGCGCTCGCGCGGCTTGGACCTCGAAGCCCACACCAACCTCGCCGACGGCCTGAGCTTCATCGGCGGTTACAGCCTGCTGCAGAACGTGGTGACGGATGCGAACACGGAGGAGAGCACGCTAAGCATCACCAAGGGCAAGGCGATCTACGGCACGCCGCGCAATCAATACTCGCTGTGGAGCGATTACGCTCCGCACCTGCATGCGCTCAATGGTTTCGATATCGGCGGAGGAGTCCGCTTCATCGGCCGCACCTTCGGCGACGATGCCAACGATTTCACCGTGCCCTCTTCGACACTGGTCGATGCGGAGTCGCGCTACACCCTGAAGGGCATTGGCTCGGATAAGTACCACTGGCAGCTGTCCGTGAATGCCCATAACATCGCGGACCGCCGCTACGTCACGGCCTGCCTCGATGCCGCAGCCGGCTGCTTCTACGGCGAACGCCGCAACATCCTCGGCAACGTCGGCGTGAAGTGGTAAGAAAACACCCAAACCTCACCGGGTGCCCCACGTCTCGCTTCTGAGACGTGGGAAAGCATAAGCCCAATCGGTGGCCCTTCTATTGCTGCGGCTGCGCGGGCGGAGGCGTACCGCCCTGCTGCTGCGGCGGGTTCCCGTTCTTCTCCTTATCTTTGTGCCCGAAATCGAGACCGAAGTGCGGTTCCGAGTTCGTGCCCGTCACTGAGATCGGCACCTCCGTGCCCGCGCCGTTCTTGGCAAAGAAGGGATCGGCCAGCTTCAGCAGCGCCGACTTCCAGCCCGTGACCATCTGCGACACATGCGCATCCAGCCGCGCCTTGCCGTGGAAGTCGAACTGCTTGCCGTCGAGTGAGTACACGCCGTCCATGGCGATATTCGCACCCGGCACCGTGTAGACCAGGTGCGAGATCGTCAGCTTGCTGTCTCCAAGCGCAAACTCTCCCTGCATCGTCGAGGCCTCGTTCGCCGCCTCGCCGCCCTTCGACTCCTGATTCGCCTCTTTCGGCTTCCCCTGCGCCCGCAGGCTCAGCTGGTCCACCTTGCCCTGAATCTTGGGATTGGTGAAGTGCGCGTTGGTGATCTGAAAGGTGCCCTGCAGATGCAGCTTGTCCGTCACGCGCACCTTGCCCGGCGGCAGATACAGCTTGGTCTGCAGCTTCAGCGCGCCAGTCATCAAAGGCGGCTCCGTCTTCACGCCCAGTTGCAGCATGTCGGCGATATTCGCATGATCCACCGTCACGTCGAGGTGAATATCGTGGCCCCGTCCGCCTTCGGCGCGCACCACGTCACCCTTCGCGAGAATGTGCGAGTGCCCCAGCGTCGCGTCCACCGGTTGCAGATACGTGTCGCCGTTCGTGCCGTCCACAATGGCGTGGAAGTTCGTATGCAGCGGCATCGGATGATTCGCCGTATCCAGGCTGAAGTTCGGCGTATCCGTCTGCCCATCCACCACGATGCTGTTCAGCGTGCCCTGATACTTGCCCGTCGACGACAGCATGCCGCCGATGCCTTTGATGCTGTTCAGGTCCGCGTGCGAGAAGTCATAGACGCCCGCCACCGGCGTATCGCCCGGGCTCGCCGTGACGTAGGGCCCAAAGGAGCCGGTCGTATCGATATTGCCCACCGGCTTGGGATTCGTCAGGATCGCGTGGAAGTGCATCGGTTGCCCCGCGCCCACCGAGGTCAGGCGCAGGCTTGCGATATCGAACTCCAGCGGAATCTTGCCCGGCTTGTCCGTTTTCAGGATCAGCGTCGCGTTGTTGATCAACAGCTCGTCGACCACCACCTCGATCTTCCGCTTGTGCGCCTCTTCGCCCGGTTTCTGGAGCTTCGGCATACCCTTACGCTGGTCCTTCGGCGGCATGTTGATGCCCAGCCCCGAGATCTGCACTTGCCCGATATGCGTCGGCGAATGAAAAAGCCCCTGCCAGCCGGTGTGGAAGGAGAATCTTTCCACCGAGAACAGCGGCGCATCCATATCCAGGTTGTTGGGATAAATCTTGAGACCGCCGCCCGAAACCTCAAAGCCGCGCAGCACCGATACGTCGAAGCGGTCGAGCTCCACGCGGCTGTCAAAGCGTGTCGAAAGTGTGTCGATGATGCGGGCGCGCAGGATCGGGGCCGCGCGATGCAGGTAGAAATCCGCGGCAATGAAAGCGCCTGCCCCAAGAATCACCAGAACAAGCAGAAACCAAAGGAGAATACGCCGGCCGCGGTGGCGCGGGGTAGGCGAGGATACGGATGCCGGTCTATCTTCCACGAAGCGTTCTCTTTTCCTGTCCGGACTGAAGTTTTGTTTGTCCGGTGAAATACCGAAGCAAGAAACTTAGAGGCGCAAAATGGGTAGAGCGTTGGATTGAATTACCGTAGAGTGCTGCCGGAGGAACGGGAAGCGATGAAAGTGATTGTAGGACTCGGAGAGCTGCTGTGGGATCTGCTGCCGGAAGGCGCACGGCTGGGCGGCGCGCCCGCGAACTTCACCGTGATGGCAGCCCGGCTCGGCAATCGCGGCGTCATCGCCAGCCGGCTGGGCGAGGATGCCCTGGGCGCGCAGGCACGCGCGGTGCTGGCTCCCTTTCCGGTCGACACCGGCCAGATCCAGTCCGATAGCACCCACTCCACCAGCACGGTCACCGTCGAGTTCCACCAGAATGAGCCGCACTACATCATCCATGAGCCGGTGGCCTGGGACTTCCTCGCCTTCACGCCGGAGTGGCATGCACTGGCGCAGCAGGCCGATGCCGTCTGCTTCGGCTCCCTGGCGCAGCGCTCCCCTGCAACCCGTGAGACCATGCACCGCTTTCTCGCCGCCACGCGGCCGGATTGCGTCCGCGTCTTCGACGTAAATCTGCGTGAGCCATTCTTTTCCGCAGAAGTTGTCGCCCAATCGCTCCAACTTGCCACCATCTTCAAGCTCAATGAGAGCGAAGTGCCACAGGTGCTGGCCATGCTCGGCGGCAAAGCCGCAGGAACGGACGAAGCCTCCCTCCGCGCCGCAGCCGGATGGCTGCTCGAGCGCTACCCAATGCAGTTGGTCGCCATCACCCTCGGCGGCGAAGGCAGCCTGCTTGTCTCGCGCGAAGGCACGCACCGCCGCCAGGGCATTCGCGGGACCGTATCCGACACCGTGGGCGCGGGCGACGCCTTCACCGCCGCCATGGTCGATGCGTATCTGCGCGGTGCGAGCCTCGCCCGCATGAACGAGGCCGGCAATCGTTGGGGAGCGTGGGTCGCCTCGCAGCGCGGCGCCATGCCGGATCTGCCGGAGACGACGAAGAGCGAAATCCAGAACCGCATCGCGGAGGTCGAGTAAGCATGGCATCCCCGTCTACATCGCAGTCCACACCGCACTTTCCTACACCCGAGGAACGCCGCGAGCTGGGCCGCGCCCGCCGCAAACAGATGGCTCGCCAGGATCACGCGCAGTGGAAGCCGGAAGCGCGCCGCAGGAAGCCTCTTGCCCTGATGAACGAGTCGATGCGCGGACGAGTGCCCGCTCTGGTCGCGCTCAAGTGGGAGCGCATGATCGAGTCGCCTTTCGGCTACTTCCGTGGTGCCGTGCCGGTCATGGCCGCCGACCTCGCCACGCTCGCCAACACCGGCATCGTCAACCAGATCTGCGGCGATGCGCACGTCCGCAACCTCGGCGCCTTCGCTGCGCCGGACGGCCGCCTCGTCTTCGACATCAACGACTTCGATGAGACCATCCGCGGCCCCTTCGAATGGGATCTCAAGCGCCTGTCCACAAGCCTCGTGCTCGCGGGCCGCGCCCTCGGCATCAAGGACAGCTTCTGCGGGGACGCCGTGCAGCGCATGGTCGCGCGCTATCGCAAGTTTGTGGACATGTTTTCGCAGATGCCCGTCACCGATATCGCCCGCTACCAGGTCCATCGCCTGCAGCGCATCGCGCCGGTGGGCAAGGCGCTGCTCAAGGCCGAGCGCTCCACGCCGCTGCACACGCTCGAGCAGCTCACCGCTGAAGGTAAGGACGGCCGCCGCTTCAAAGAAGAGAAACCGCTGCTGACGCCGGTCAACCCAGCCACGCGCCGCGCCGTGCTCGCCTCCCTGGTCGAATACACCACCACGCTGCAGCCCGAACGCCGCCACTTTCTCGCGCAATACCATGCCATCGACGTGGCATTTAAGGTCGTCGGCACCGGCTCGGTCGGCCTGCGCGATTACGTCATTTACATGGAGGGCAACGGCCCCGG
Organism: Silvibacterium sp.; assembly: GCF_047605705.1. Classification (NCBI taxonomy): domain Bacteria; kingdom Pseudomonadati; phylum Acidobacteriota; class Terriglobia; order Terriglobales; family Acidobacteriaceae; genus Silvibacterium; species Silvibacterium sp. The sequence goes on from NZ_JASGFD010000058.1 coordinate 18,455, forward strand.
CGATCCGCTCTTCCTGCAGATCAAGGAGCAGCCCGGCTCGGCCTACGTTGGCTACGTCGACAGCGAAGGCCTCGAGCTGCACGCACCGAAGCACGAAGGCCAGCGCGTGGTGAACGGACAACGCGCCATGCAGGCGCAGTCCGACCCCTTCCTAGGATGGACGACCATCGACAGCCGCCATTACGAAGTGCGCCAGCTCAACGACCACAAGGCCAGCATCGTGATCGAGGATCTCGAAGGCGACGGCCTCGGCGAATACGCTGAGATGTGCGGCGAACTCCTCGCCCGCGGCCACGCCCGCTCCGGAGACGCCTGCGTCCTCGCCGGCTACGTTGGCAACGGCAAGCGTCTGAGCGAGGCCCTCGCCGCCTTCGCCCACGCCTACGCCGACCAGACCGTCGCCGATTGGGAGGAGCTGAGAGCGGCGCGAAAAGCGTAGTTGCAGAATTCCGCCCTCTCGAAACCTCCGCTGTCGTTCTCTCGTCTCTGCATGCGGCCCTGTTCCCTCTCGCATCCTGCTTCACCGGGCACAGGGCCATGTACCGCCGTGGTGGAGGAACCAGATGCGCGCGCGATCACTCTTTACCTGGCTCCTGCTGGCTCTCTGCTCACCCCTGCCCTCACTCGCACAACAGGCGCAGGATGATGCGCTGCACCTCCTCGACAAGGTCAGCAAGCGCTATGCGGGTGCAAAAAGCTATCACATCGAAGCGGTGATCGAGCGCAAGAGCTCTACCGAGCTTTCCACGTCATGGTCGAAGACATTCCTGCGAGCCGAAGAAGCACCCGGGGAGAGGTATCGCTTCGAAGGCCGCGACGCTCAGGGCTCGGGCATCATCGTCTCGGATGGCACGACCGAGTGGAATTTCTCCCGCACCTACGGCGCATATACAAAGAGCTCTGCAGGCACCTTCACCCCATACATCCATCAAGCTGTTTCCGACGATGTTCGCGTTGAACTCGGTGCCTACAACTTACGCGGGGATCTGGCGCGCACCGGAGACTTCGAAAAGTCGGCGCACTTCCTTCCCAAAAAGACCATCTCCGAAGCCGGACATGCAATTGCCTGCTATGTCGTCCATTACGGTTCGGAGGACGCCCGCGCTACTCCGCATCCAAGTACCGCTCAAACCACCCTCTGGATCGATAAGCAGACGCTCGCCATCGTCCGCACCAGAATCGAGTTCGACTGGGGCGCACCGGTCGACCCGAAGCACACCCCGCTCCATCCTATTCCCCACCATCAAGAGATCCTGACGGACTACACCGTCACGCAGTTGGACGCGCCGATCGCCGAAGACGATTTCACCATCACGCCACCACAGGAAGCAAGCCTGGTGGAGACGCTGCCTTCGGCCTATAAGCTGGTCACTCCCCCGCAGGCGGCTGCCGCAAAGCCGGATGCGAAGCCCGAAGACAAGCTCGGCCAGATGGAGCCGACCACTGTATACAGGGCGGCAGATGGCAGCGCCTTCCACCTCAGCAGCCTGCTTGGCCATCCCGTGCTGGTGGACCTGTGGGCCACATGGTGCGCACCCTGCCTCGGCGCTCTGCCTCAGCTTGACCGCATCCGCGCCGCCACGCAGGCTGCCGGCCTTGCCGTCATCAGCATCGACACAGACTCCGACCCAAAGGCTGGAGCCGCCTTCCTCACACGCAAGGGATATGGCTGGAAAAACTATCACGCGGATAGCCCCACCAGCACCGGCTTCCCGAACGAGACGATTCCCGTTTATGCCCTGATCGATGCCACAGGCAGAATCGCGTACTGCCACTCCGGCGTGAACGATGAAGCGGGACTTCTCCAGGCGATTGCAGAGCTCGGCCCCAGCTACGCAGCGGCCGTAAAGTCACTCCCTTAGAAGCGTTCGAACCCCGCGAACAGCGGGAGCAGCACGAAAGCCCGCGATCTTATAATCCGCACGAAAGGCAAGCGAAGCAAGCGTCCCGCCCCACGCGCAGTGGCCGGTAAAATAGCCTCATGCTGCAACTTTCCGGTGCGGGCAAGCGCTTTGGCACCAAGCTCCTCTTTGAAGGCGCCGACTGGCTCATCACCGCCAACGAGCGCACCGCGCTGGTCGGCGCCAATGGCACTGGCAAGTCCACGCTGATGAAGGTCCTCGCCGGCGTCGAATCCGTCGGCGGCCTCGACTATGGCACGCTCCAGCGCACCCGCGGCATGACCATCGGCTACCTCCCGCAGGATGGTCTCGCGCTCTCCGGCCGCTCCGTCTTCGACGAGTGCCTCTCCGTCTTCGACGGGCTCATCGCCATGGAGAAAGAGATGGAGACGCTCACCGTAGCGCTCTCCGAACTCGACCACACCAGCGCCGAGTACGCCGCAGCAGCCGATCGCTTCTCGCACATCAGCGCACAGTTTCACGCCCATGACGGTTACGCATTAGACGCCCAGGTAGGCACGGTGCTCACCGGCCTCGGCTTCTCGAAGACTGACTGGACGCGGCAGACGGAAGAATTTTCGGGCGGCTGGCAGATGCGCATCGCGCTGGCCAAGCTGCTGCTGCAGAAGCCCAGCCTGCTGCTGCTCGACGAGCCGACCAACCACCTCGACATTGAAGCACGTGACTGGCTCGAGAGCTATCTCCGGACCTATCCCAACGGCTACATCCTGATCTCGCACGACCGCTATTTCCTCGACGTGACCGTGGATAAGATCGTCGAGCTGTGGAACAAGCGCATCAATGTTTACCACGGCAACTACGAGAAGTACCTGACGCAAAAAGCCGACCGCATGGCCCAGTTGCAGGCCGCGTACAAGAACCAGAAGGAACACATCGAGCACCTCGAAGCCTTCATCTCGCGCTTCCGCTACCAGGCCACCAAGGCCAAGCAGGTGCAGAGCCGCATTAAGGAGCTCGACAAGATCGAGCGCATCGAGGTTCCAGAAGAAGAGCCGGTCATCCACTTCAGCTTCCCGCAGCCGCCGCCTTCGGGCCGCACCGTGGTCGAAGTTTCAGGACTCTCGAAAAGCTTCGGAGAGAAGAAGGTTCTCAACGACGTCAGCTTCACCATCGACCGCGGCGACCGCATCGCGCTCGTCGGCGTCAACGGCGCGGGCAAGTCCACCCTGGTCAAGCTGCTCTCGGGCGATGACAAACCCACCAGCGGCCTGCTCAAGCTCGGCCACAACGTGCTCGCCGACTACTTCGCGCAGGATCAGTACAAGGTGCTCGACCCCGAAGCGCGCATGCTCGACGACATCAGCAAGACCGCGCTCAAGGTGCCCGAAGCCGAGCTGCGCGGCCTGCTTGGCTGCTTCCTCTTCTCCGGCGATGACGTCTTCAAGCGCCTCGGCGTGCTCTCCGGCGGCGAGCGCAACCGCTACGCGCTGGCCAAGATCCTCGTCAGTCCGGCAAACTTCCTGCTGCTCGACGAGCCCACCAACCACCTCGATCTGCGCGCCAAAGACGTCCTGCTCGAAGCCATTCAAAACTTCACGGGTACAGTGATTTTCGTCTCGCACGATCGCTATTTCATCGACCGCATCGCCACCCGCGTCATCGAGGTCGCCGACGGCAAGGTCCACGTCTTCCCCGGCGGCTACGAGGATTATCTCTGGCGCAAGGAAGGCGGCGCAGCCGAGCTGGCCGCCGCGACTGCAGCAGCCGCGAAGCAGCCTGTGGCCGTCGCACCGCCGCCCGCACCGGAACCTGTGACCGCAGCCCCAGAGACCGCAAAGAAACGCGTAAATCCGATCAAGCTGAAGCAGATGCAGGATCGCCTTGCCGCCGTCGAGACCGAGATGCCGCAGCTCGAAACCGCGATCACCGAAACCGAGACCGCGCTCGGCAACTTCGTGAGCATGGAAGAGACGGCCCGCCTCTCCAAGGTCCTCGAAGGCCTGCGCACCATGCAAACCGCCCTCACCGAGGAGTGGGAAGGCCTGATGCTCGAGCTGGAAGAAGCCTAGCTGGTGCGCGCAGGGCGAACCGCCTTCGTCCTCCGCTCCCGCTGGTCGCGACTAGGGCTCAGATAAAGCATCTGTCATTCCGACCGGAGCGAAGCGAAGTGGAGGAACCTGCAGTTCTCTTCCAACTCGCGAGGATACGGGTTCCTCACCCAAGCCCGGTTCCGGCTTAAGTGGGGAACAAAGACCCCAGCTGCGGCACGATTCGGTTGCCCACATCTCGCGCCTTCCGAGATGTGGGTTCGCCGAACCGGCCATTTTCCCCACAATTCAGATCGCGACCAGCGGGAGCGCCACGCGAAGCAATTCGCCCTGCGCACAGCGGCCCTGTGCGCAGCAGCTGTAATAATCAAGGGGATGCCATCACTCTGGAAACCTGAGAACTGGGCTGAGCGGCTTGCTGAGCTTGAGGCGCGTACTGGCGATCTGAAAGAAGTTCCGCTGCGGCGCGATGTGCGTTCGCTGGGCATGCTGCTGGGCGAGGTATTGCGCGAGCAGGCCGGCGACGCGTTGTTTGAGAAGGTCGAAGCTCTCCGGCAGGCAGCCATCCGCCGCCGCGAAGCACAGGCTGAAGGCAGTCTCCACGAAGCCGACCAGCTGCTGCAGAAGGCCATGCTCGACGTGAACGCGATGCCCGTGGATACGGCCTACGCGCTCAGCCGCGCCTTTGCCTTCTACTTCGAACTGATCAACCTGGCCGAGACCAACCACCGCAAGCGCCGCCGTCTCTCGCTGCAGCTCAGCGGCGACAAGGCCTCGCAGCGCGGCTCGCTCCGTGGCACTCTGCGCGCCATGCGCAAAGCCGGCATCAGCGCCGAAGAGGCGATGCAGTGGCTCTCGAAGATCTTTATCGTGCCGGTCTTCACCGCGCACCCCACCGAGATCGCTCGCCGCTCCGTGCTGACCAAGCGCCGCCGCATCGGCGAATTTCTCGAGAAGCTCGACCGCATCCCGACGCCGGAAGAAGAACTCGAGGCGCTCGAAGCCGAGCTGACCGCCGAGATCACCGCGCTCTGGCAGACCGATGAAGTCCGCAGCAGCCGCCCCCAGGTGGCCGACGAGATCAAGATGGGCCTCGACTACTACGAGGTCTCCATCTTCGAAACGCTGCCCCTGCTCTACCGCGAAGTGGCCGCGGCTCTCAAGGCCGAATACGACCTCAGCATCGATCTCTCCGAGCTGCCGCTACTGCTCGGCTTCGGCTCCTGGATCGGCGGCGACCGTGACGGCAATCCCTTCGTCACCACCGACGTCACCCGCGAGGCCATCGCCGATGCGCGCACCCGCCTGCTCGAGTTCTACGACCGGCAGACCCAGCAGATCATTGATCTGTTGACCACTTCCTCGCAGCAGCTGCCCGTCAGCGCGGAGCTGAAGGAGCGCCTCGACTCGTACCTGCAGCAGCTGCCCCACTCCGTCGATCCCATCTTCAGCCACCACTTCCAGTTCGAGCTCTACCGCCGCTTCATGGTCTGCGTGCATGCGCGCCTGCTGGCGACGGCCGGCTACGAAGCCGATGGCGAAGATACGCTCGAAGCCGCACTGAGCGTCCTGCCGCCCTACACCTCGGCCGCCGAGTTTCAGGGCGACCTGCGCCTCATCCGCGAGAGCCTTGCCGCCAATCAGGGACTGCGCCTCGCGCAGACGCTCATCGATCCGCTGCTGCTGCAGGTGCGCACCTTCGGCCTGCATCTGCACACGCTCGACGTCCGCCAGCACGCGCGCATCCATCGCAAGGCGCTGGAAGAGTCCTCGGCGTGGTGCGCAGGCAATGCAGAGACCATTCCCGGCGACCTGAGCGACTCGACCCGCGAAGTGATCGAAACCATGCGCACCATCGCTGAGGTCAAGGCCGGCTCGAGTCCCGAGACCATCCGGCAATATGTCATCAGCGGCGCCGCCTCGGTCGAAGACGTGCTTAATGTCGCCTGGCTCGCGCGCCTCGGCGGCGTAAACGTGCCCGGCAATGCAGAAACCGGCGACCCCGGCCTGATGATCGTCCCGCTCTTCGAAACGATCGAAGACCTGCGCAACGCGCCTGAGATCTGTCGCACGCTGTGGACGATGCCCGCCTACAAGCAACTCCTCGCAAGCTGGGGCAACGAGCAGGAAGTTATGCTCGGCTACTCCGACTCGAACAAGGACGGTGGCATGCTCACCAGCACGTGGGAGATCTTCCGCGCCCATCGCGCCCTGCACGAGGTCGCCCGCGAGTGCGGCGTCACGCTGCGTCTCTTCCACGGACGCGGCGGCACCGTCGGACGCGGCGGCGGCCCCACGCACCGCTCCATCTACGCGCAGCCCGTCGGCGGCTTCGAAGGCGGCATCCGCATCACCGAGCAGGGCGAAGTTCTCAACTTCAAGTACTCGGATGTGGTGCTCGCCGAACGCAATCTCGAACTGATGATTGCCGCCTCGCTCGATGCGCTTGCCCGCCCGAACGCCCGCGCCAACGGCCACCAGACCGGCGTGCTGCTGCCCGCGTGGGAAGCGGCCTTCGACGAGATGTCCGCGACCGCCTATGCCTTCTACAAGGCCAGCATTCTCGAAGATCCCGAGGTCCTCGAATACTTCGAGCGCGGCACCCCGGTGAGCGAGCTCGAGCACGCCAAGATCGGCTCGCGCCCCTCGCGCCGTGGCGGCCGCATGAGCTTCGAAAGCCTGCGCGCCATCCCCTGGGTCTTCGGATGGACGCAGAGCCGCCAGCTTATCCCCGCATGGTTCGGCGTCGGTCACGCCTTCGAGACCTACATGCAACAGCCTGGCGGCCTCGAGCGCCTGCGCGAGATGATGGCCGAGTTCCCGCTCTTCATCGACCTCGTCCGCAACGTGGAGATGGCCATGGCCAAGGCCGACCTCGGCATCGCCGCCCTCTACGCTTCTCTCGTCGAGGACGCAGGCCTGCGCGATCGCGTCTTCGGCAAGATCAAGGCCGAGTTCGAGCGCACGCTCAAGGCCATCCTCGCCGTCACCGGCCAGTCCGAGCTGCTCGAGAAGAACCAGGTCCTCGCTCGCTCCATCAAGGTCCGCAACCCCTATGTCGATCCGATGAGCCTCATCCAGGTGGAGCTGCTGCGCCGCAAGCGCGCCGGCGAAGACACCCCCGAGGTGAACCGCGCCATCGCCGGCACCATCAATGGCATCTCCGCCGGCCTGCGCAATACCGGCTGATACCGTCGTATCGATCCAGAACCACTTCGGAACGGTCAGCGATTCTGCTCTGTTCCGGAACAATCCGGCAAGAAAGAAGCCCCTGCGAGCCTCAGCCCGCGGGGCTTTCTGCGTATGCTCGCCTCACGGAGGTGCAGCCCATGACCATGTCAGCCGGAGCGGCGCGCGCGGAGCAGGAGAGCAACGACGAAATCGAAGCAGTGCTGGGGCGCTTCCAGCGGTGGACCGCCAGCCGGGGTGAGGCCATGCCCAAGGGCGTTCGCGAGCTGACCTACGAAGAAGCGCTCGCCTCCAGCCGCTCGCGCTGGTCACAGCACACACAGCCGGAAAGTCCCGCGCCCATGCCCCACGAGGACACCGGCGATGCGACGAACCAGCGCGAGCTGCGAGCCGAGCCGGGAGTAATTCCTGTCGCTGCTCCCGCCGCGGCTGCACGACCCGTTCATCCGGCCCCCGAAGTCAAAGCGGCGAACCCGCCGGCGTCCAGTACCCATTCCACACCGGCAACCTTTCGCGAGGTGATGGCCGAAACCGTCCGAGAGACAGCGCGCCCCAAAGGCACGGTGCTGGCAAGAACGCGGTCCGGAAACGGCATTCCCGGCTCGGAGCGGCAGGTCTCCATCAGCGTCCGCATGGCGGCATCCGAGCAGGCGCTGATCCGCCTCCGCGCCGCCGCCGCAGGCATCTCCGCCCCGGCCTATCTCAGGCAATGCGCGATCGAGGTCGAAGTCCTGCGCGCCCAGGTCGAGCAGCTGATGGCCGCTGCCGCCCGCGCGCGGCTCGCCGAGCTGACTGCGCCCGCCCCACCGCCGGTCTTCCGCGACAGCCTGCGCGAAGGCTGGTGGTCCCGCTGGCGCCGCGCCATGAACCCCGGCCGCAACAACCAGCTCTCCCTGCGGGCATGAGCTCTCTACGCAATATGGGTGCCCCACGTCTCGCTTCTGAGACATGGGAAAGCACGAACTCATGTTTGCCGTGCCATTTCGACCGAAGCGAGACGTCTTTATGTCTCGCGCACCGGAGGAATCTACAGCACCCTCAGCCGTGACCAGCGGGAGCGGGCGTCGAAGGCGTGTCGCGCTGCGTGAAGCGGGCCGCAGGTGCAGGCAGCACCTCGCGATACCCCTGATACACCGCGTCGAAGACCGAATCCCACGACGCCTTTCCGGCAGCAACGCGTGCCGCGTCGCGCATCGCCGCGTGCCTTGCCGGATCGGCGATCAGCGAGGCGACGGCCTCCGGAAACTCCTCATCGCGGGCCACCAGCCCGGTCTCACCCGGCGCGACGATCGAGGCAGGACCGCCATCCGGCGTCACCATGGCGGGCACACCGGAGGCCAGCGCCTCCAGCACCACGTTGCCGAAGGTATCCGTGTGCGACGGGAAGACGAAGAGATCCATGTTCGCATAGGCCCTGGACAGAGCCTCGCCGCGCAGCACGCCGGTAAACTCCGCGCCCGGCAGATGTTCGCGCAGCCACGCCTCTTCCGCTCCCTGTCCAATGATGCAGAAGCGGAAGTTCGTCACCCCGCGAGCCGCCAGCCCTTTCTGCACCTCGGCCAGCAGCGCCACGTTCTTTTCAATCGAGAGCCGCCCGACGAAGCCCAGCACAAAGGCCTTATCCTCCGGCCGGCGATCGCGATGCGCAGGCGAGAACAGTGCCGTGTCGACGCCGCGCTGCATCAGCCGGCAGGGCCGGTGCGTGTGCTTTTCGAGCAGAGCGCAGAGCCCCGCATTTGGCGCAAACAAAACCTTCGCCAGCGAGTAGAATTTTGCGCTGGCCAGCAGCGCCAGGTGCTCGATGCGATCCGCCGCGGGCTCGCGCTTTGCCTTTGGCAGCATGCGGAGAAACCAGCCCGAGCGCCGCGCCGCATATTCATGCACATTCGTGTGCCAGGATGCCGCCAGTGGCAGGCCGAGATGATGCGCCAGCGCCGCGCCCAGCAGCCCGTTTTCACTCGGCCCGGTGATGTGAATCAGGTCCGGCCGGAACTCGCGCAGCGCGGTCGTAATCATCGGCAGATGCCGCACGTACGCCGGATCGAAGCTCAGACCTTTATCCAGCGGAATTGAGAGCACCCCGCGGTTCAGGTCCAGGGTACGCAGTTCGCCTTCGCGATCCTGCCGCGTCGGCTGCTCGCCCGCGCGGATGCAGAGAAACGGAAGCCCCCGCCGCCGCGCGTATTCGACGAAGTGGCGGCTGGTGTGGGCAACACCATTGATCTCATGAAAAGAGTCAGGAAAGTAGGCGACCCGCATGGGAAGTAGGGTATTCGGGGATGGTCCGGTGCGAAAAGTGGGAAACCGGAATCCCGGCGACCCCGGAGCGGGTGGGCTAAGGCGAAAATCGGACGGATGCGGGCGGAGAGCGGACTCACTCTCCGCCTGCAAGATTAAAGGGCTTCTTCGCCGAGGGCGAGGTTCAGCTGGTGTGACTCGCTCCACGCCCGGCGCAGACCGCCCGAAACCGGGGCCTGCCCCATCATGCGGATGGTCGCCAGGATGTAGCGGAAGTACCAGGGCGCGCGACCGTCGCCCGGCCACAGCTCGCTCAGCGAGCGGACAACGCCGTTCGGATCCGGATGGAAGACGCGCTCATCCCACTGCCGCGAACCCTGCGGGAACTCGGGGTAATTGCGGATGGCGTCGAGGGCGGACTGCAGGATGCGGTGCTTCCAGGGCTCGGCATACTGCGGCATGAAGAGCACGTGGCTGCGGCCTTCGTAGCGGACCTCGTGCACGAACTCGGTGAAGGAGGTCGCGCGCGTCAGGTTGATGTTCGCGTTCGGCTCCATGCCGTGGCGGTCGCCGCCGGAGATCAGCAGCTTATCCCACTCGCGGGCCATGGCCTTCACTTCGCGATTCTCATCCCAGCTGCGCAGGCCGTTCAACTCCAGCGCGTGGATGAACTCGCTGTTCTCGGTCATGAACTTCTGCACGTACGAGAGGTGCTTTTCCTTGCCGATGATGTACAGGTCCCACAGCGGGTGGTTGAAGACAACAAGCACGTTTGGCAGGGCATGCAGCGCGGCCAGAATCTCGTTCAGCCGCTTCGCCTGCTGCTCCGGCGTACCGGGATTGGCCGTGTACTCCTCGAAGGTCTTCATCCACTCCTGGCCGGTTTCGCTGGGCAGGTTGTGAATGCCGAGGTGGAAGCTCTGGTCGCCGCCATAAGGGGCGCTCCATTCGACCGAAACCGGGATGTGACGGGCCGCAGCCACGGTGCGCAGCAGCATCGGCGCGCTGATCGAGTCGTGGTCGGTAATCGAAACCAGCGGGGCCAGGCCCTGCTTCTCGATCTGCTTGCTCTCGAGGTCGAAGGCCATGCGCGGGTTGAGCGGCGGCGTCCAGTAGCTGGCCGAGTAGTTGATTCCCACGCCGTGATTCGCGCGGGCGCGGGCTTCCGCACCCTGGATCAGCGTGCGCACCCAGCCATAGCTGGCGCCGAAGTTGGCCAGGAAGTCGAGGGTTTCCTTGGACTGGTTGGTGTGGCTGTGCAGCGAAACGCCGGTCGTGTAGTCACGGGCGCTATCGGCATCTTTCCAAAGATAGGAGATACGGCGGAAACCGGCCATAAAAGTAGACCTCCCCGACATCAGATAACAACTTCGTACGAGCTTCTTGCCCCAAGTATCGGTCCTCTGAGTGAAAACGGCATTACGAAAACAACAAAGTGAGTTCAATACGTTACAGGAATCAAAAGGGATAACCGTCTCACCGAAACCGAAACCGCACTGGAAACGCACACACCGGGAGCCCCGCGCCTCGTTTCTCAGACGTGGGAGGAACTCGGGAAGACGCGAACCCAGTCCGAAACGAAACCACTTCTCGCACTGCACGAGATATAGGGCACCTGGGGGTTTGCTGCACCCTGCACCCTATTCCCCGCACCCTCGTAGGATGCACTACACTAAGCGCAATGCATGTCCACGTGAGCCCGACAGGCAAGATGCAGCGAATTCTGCGCATTTCCCTCGCCGCCACGCTCGGCTATGTGGTGCTCACCCTCCTTGCCGGGTTGCGCGCCCATTCGCTCGCCCTGGTCTCCGAGGCCGGGCACAACGCCTCAGATGCCCTCGCCCTGCTGCTCTCTTTCGTTGCCGTGCACTTCCAGTCCCGTCCGGCCACCGACGAGAAGACCTTCGGCTATCAGCGGGCCGGTGTCCTTGCCGCCTTCCTTAACGCCATCACGCTGATTCTGCTCAGCTTATGGATTGCCTTCGAGGCCATCCACCGTTTTGCCGAGCCCGCGCCCGTGCAACCGCGCATCATGATGCTGGTCGCCGCCGCCGGCGTGCTCATGAACGGGCTGGTCGCGCTCATGCTCTGGAAGGTCAGCCACGACGTCAACATGCGGTCGGTCTTCGTTCACATGCTGGGCGACACGCTTTCGACCGCAGCCGTCATCGTCGGCGGCGTCATCATCGCCGTTACCGCCCGCACCGGCCATGCCGCGGTCTGGATCGACCCCGCCCTCTCGCTGGCCATCGCCGCGCTTATTCTCTGGTCCTCGATCGGCATCGTCCGCGAAACGCTAAATATCCTGCTCGAAGGCACCCCGCGCGGCGTCTCCCTCGCCGAGATCCGCTCCCGTCTGGCCGCTATCGAAGGCGTCCACGACGTCCATGACCTCCACGTCTGGAGCCTCGGCTCGCAGACCAGCGCACTCGCCAGCCACGTGACCATCTCCGACATTCCGCCGTCCGAAAGCTCACTGATCCTCGAGCAGATCAACGGCACGCTGAAGCGCTACTTCCACATCCACCACACGACCATCCAGTTCGAGCACACGGACTGCCCCGTAGCCCACGGCTGCGTGATGCCGGTCGAAGAGCTGAGCGCCCACTCCCATCACCACCACGGACACGGCGGCCATCGAGCGCTT
>NZ_JASGFD010000059.1:0-29497 GCF_047605705.1 Silvibacterium sp.
CTGAAGCCGGATCTGCTGGAGGACGCGCGAGGCCAGGATCGCCCGCTTGCCGATCGTCTCCAGCCCCTGCACCAGCCCGATCGAGGTCACCGTCTTACCCTCGCCCGAAACGGTAGGCGTGGTGGCCGTCACCAGGATCAGCTTGCCCTTGTGCTGAAAGCGCGCGTCCTCCAGCAGATCCGGCTTCAGCAGATCCAGGCTGAGCTTCGCCGTAACCGGGCTGCGCTTCTCGTAAAGCTCTTCGGTCAGGTCCAGCTTTTCGGCAATGGCTTCAATAGGGAGCAGGTTCTTCTTCACGCAATGTCCTGGGGCGTTTCCGCAAACTTGTACAACCTATCAAGAATATTTGCTCTTAAGCCCAACCGCCATTCCGTGGCCCGAAACTGCAATCCCCCGCTTTCCCACATGCATCCACCCAATCACCTGTCATCCCGACCGAAGCGGAGGAAGGGAGCGAGCGGAGGAACCTGTGGTTCCCCGCACGCACGAGCATCATTCCCGGGGAAAACCCGGGTGCCCCACGTCTCGATTCTGAGACGTGGGAAGGCATCAGGTGGCCCATGCAAGCCTGTAGTTGGCTTGCGCGAGAAAGACGGATTTCGATCCGGAGACGCTCCTCTCCCAATGCGAAGCCCGGATGTCAAAAACAAAGATGTAGAAAACAAACCTGTCATCCCGGCCGGAGCGAACGAAGGGAGCGCAGTGGAGGGACCTGCGGTTCCCCGCACGCATTTGCCCCGCCCCGAAACACCCTGCCCCGAATTCCTGCACCCCGTCGCTGGATTTCCCGAGCGCAAAGACGGTATCCTCCGTCTTTCGAGCATGGAGTTGGCATGAGCACAGTTCCCGGACATCTGGCCGGCTGGATGGCTCCGTCTCGATCGACGGTCGAACCTTTGGATTCCAGCGAAACCATTACGGCCCTGGTGGCCGAATATTCCACCACCCTCTACCGTGTCGCGTATTCGGTCGTGCGCAACGCCGCCGAGGCCGAGGACGCGGTGCAGGAAGCCTTTCTACGCGTGCTCAGGCATCGGGAAAAGCTCAGTGAAATCCGTGACTTGCGGGTCTGGCTGGTGCGCATCATCTGGAATATCGTGCTCGACCGCAAACGCCGCGCCAAGACCCGTCCGGAGAACGACGACATCGCCGACTACGCCCGGGTGCTGCCTTCCGGCGAGCGCCTGGCCGAGGCCGACGTCATTTCTTCACAGGAGTACCGCCGCATCCTGGACCTGATCGACCGGCTCCCCGGCAAGGAGCGCCAGGCCCTGCTGCTCTCCGCCGTCGAGGAGCTGGCGACCAATGAAATCGCCTCGATCCTCGGCACCACCGAGTCCTCGGTCCGCTCGCGCATCTTCCGCGCGCGCCGCGAGCTCGGCCAAATGCTGGCAAAGGAGGGAATCACGCGATGAACCCTGAGATCAACCCAGGCGCGTCCCGCAACGCTTCCATTCATCCCGATCTCGACCCGGCTATCCAGGCGCGCATCGACGCGGCCCTGGCGCAGGTCGGCTCGGCCACACCCCGCTCCGGCCTCGAAGGCCGTATCGCCGCTCACCTGTCCTTCGCGCAGGAGCGCTCCACCCCGGCTGAGTCCTATCGCGGCGTCTCGTGGTTCTCGCCGCGCCGCATGGCAGCGCTCGCCGGTGCCGGAGCCTTCGCCGCGCTGGTCATTGTGACCGGCAGCGTCGCCCACTCGCGCCATGTTCTGCCGGTTGCGCCGGGAAACACCGTCGCCGCCCGTCCCGCAGCCTCCACCGGCATGCAGGCCGCGGACAAAGTCGTCGAAGCCCCCAAACCCGTAGCCGCGCCGACGCATGGCCGTGCCCGCGCCGTTCACAAGGACACGGCGGAGGCCTCGGACGCGCAGTCCGCAAACACGCAGCCCTCAACAAACACGAAGCCCGGAGCCATCGCCGCGCCCAAGACGCCGATGCCCGCCGCGCAGAAGAATCAGTAAAGACAGGTTTCCGCGCCGCAGCGCAGGCGCGCCAGGTGTTGGTAGTCCGCTGTCCGTTCGCACGAAACAGACTATGTATGGAAAAGGCCGGGGAGGGAGTCCCGGCCTCTTTTTATTGTCTGAAAGGATTCCAGATCCCTATCGCAACCGAAGCGGCAAAGGGAATGCGTCAGAGCAACCTGCGGTGTCTCGACCTATTCGTTTGCTCGAAGCGGTCATTTCGGCCGAAGCGACCCCAGGGAGCGGAGTGGAGGAACCCGCAGTGAATCTGCCGGCTTCAGCACATCCTCGAATGTGCCGGCACACCGCAGGTTTCTCCGCTGCGCGAGAGGATAAAACTGTCTCGCTTCGATCGGAATGACAAGCTTCTCCTAAAAATCCTGCAAAGGGCAGGCATTCCGAATATGTCGATACGCCCTAATCCGTAATCGCCTCGAAGAGCACGTGCAGCAGCGCCAGCACCACCGCGCCGATGAACGCCGCTCCGAAGCTGGTCACGTAGAAGCCCGGCACCACGCCGCTGGCCAGCCGCAGGATGAAGGCGTTGATCACCAGGAAAAACAACCCCAGCGTGAGAATGCCGAGCGGCAGCGTGATGATCTTCAGCAGCGTTCCCAGCGTGGCATTGAGCAGGCCGATCACCAGTGCGGCGATCAGCGCCGAAGCCAGCGTGTGAACCACAAAGCCCGGCACCAGCCAGGCAACGACGAGCAGTGCAATGGCATGGAGCAGCCAGCGCAGAAGCAGACGGAGCATCGTTCTAGGACTCCTTTTCTTTCCTGAGTTCTTGTCAGATGCGCGCCAACCCCGAAGCGTCGCATCCTCACCCAACGCCGAACCCGGGTGCCCCGTCCAAGCTCCGCTTGGGCGGGAAGACACAAATCCTTCTACGCTCCGGGTGCCCCACCCATGCCCGAAGTTGGCATGGGTGGGTCTTCCTCAAATGCCAATCCCCCAAAAGACTGTCATTCCGACCGAAGCGAAGCCCAAAGGGCGAAGCGCAGTGGAGGAACCTGCGGTTCTCTCCTCACAGGAAGCAAGCCTTGCAGAAACCGGGCAAAACGCCATCCTGCTCCAATCGGAATGACCTAGGTGCTTTTACGCTCTTAATCTGAGCACCGAGCCCCACCTACGGCCCGACGTTCGGGTCCGCGACCACTTTCTTCGCGCTCTCCGCCGGATACGGCGTGCCCTTGGCCAGCACGTCGTTCAGCTCCTTGTCGTGGTTGTAGATGTCGGCGAAGAAGTGGACTGTGTTGTCGTCCTCGACCGCCGCGGTCACGTAGAGAATCAGCACCGGGATCGGCTTCGAGAGCACCACCGTGCGGTTATCCGGCCCGGTCTGCATCGCGGCCTTTACCTGGTCGAGCGTCCAGTCTCCCTGCTGCTGGTTGCGCAGTACCCAGGTGGCCAGCTCGGCCGGCTGTGCGACGCGCACGCAGCCGTGGCTGAAGTCGCGCCGCGCCTCGCCGAAGAGCGCCTGCGCCGGCGTCGAGTGCAGGTAGACGTTGTCCTCGTTGGGGAAGATGAACTTGATCAGCCCCAGCGAGTTCGTCGGCCCCGGCTTCTGCCGCACCATCAGGCGATTCGCCTTGATGCCTGCCAGCGTCGCGTCGCTCACCGCGCCCGTGCTCACCACAGTGCCCTTGTTGTCCGTCACCTCGAAGCCCTTGGCCGCGAGATAGCCGCGGCTCTTCTCGATCGACGGGATGATCTCCTTGTGCACGATGCTCGGCGGCACATTCCAATAGGGCCGGAAGACGATGTACTTCATGCTCTTGGCGAAGACCGGCGTCTGGTTGCGCACCGCGCGGCCCACCACCACGTTCATCGTGAGCGCGACCTTCTGGTCCGGCCCATAGGCGCGCAGGATGAACTCCGGAATATTCACCACCACCGGCGGCTGGTCGAAGTCCGGCGGCAGCCAGCGCCAGCGCTCGAGCGCATCTTCAAGCTGCACCACGCGGTCGCCCACCGGCACGTTCAGCGCGGCCACCGTCTGCGTGCCCAGCTTGCCGCTTGCATCGAGCCCATGCCGCGACTGGAAGTGCTTCACCGCGTCCACCAGCGAGGCATCGTAGACCGTCGGGCTCACGCCCGAGGCCGAGACCTGCGGCAGGTCGCCGAGCAGTTGCAGGCGCGCCGCCAGCTCGGCCGATCCGGCATAGGCATCGCCCGCAGATAACGGCTTCGCCACATCCGGCACCTTTGCGCCGTCGCCGCGCGCGGCCATCGCCTCGTACTGCACTAGCGCGGCCTCGGTGCGCTGGTAGCCCGGATAATCCGGCTCCACGCCCTCGATCACATCCTTGATACTCGCCGCGTGAATCACCTTGGTCGTCAGCAGCTCGGGCAGGTCGTATTTCTTCGCCTCGATATCGATGCCGAAGTTGAAGTGCGCCGGGGCTACGCGGCCAATGTGCAGGTCCGAGATGAGGCGCATCGCGCTCACCGTCATCGCCGCGTCAAAGTCGGCGATGCTCTCCGCGCTGGGATTCTTCTTGAGAGCAGCCACCCGCGGCGCCCAGCGCGAGCTGTCGTACTCCTCGGGGTCGAGACCCTTCTTCTGGATGTCCGCGATGGACGCGATCAGGCCGAGCGCCTGCGGCGAGGGTTGCCCGTTCACCAGCCACATCGGCGTAAAGCTGGTGAGGCCGTAGGCGTGCTCCACATGCTGCTGGTAGTCGTGAAAGTCGGGATAGCGCAGGCTCGCGAGTTTGCCCGCGTCGGCAATGCTGTGCAGCTTCGCCGCGATCGCGCCCGCATCGACGGTGGCGGGAAGCGCCTGTCCGGTCGAGGGCTTCGTCGCAAACTTCTGGTCATGCCGGCGATGCAGCAGCGCGCGCAGCGAGAGCTTTTCCTTCTCCTGCTGTTGCGGCTGCTTTCCATGGCATCCGGCGAGCAGCAGAAAACCGAGAGCGCCGAAGGCGGCAGCCCGATGAAAACGGCCGGCAACGGAGGTTGAGGATGCCTGGCTTGCTCTGGAACTGGAATTAGAACTGGGATCGGGGCTGGGGTGGCTCATCCGCGTGCTCTTCGCTCCTGAACTTTCAACTCGCTCAAGGCTAACGGGTAACCGCCTGAATCTGAAAGTGAAAAGACGGCTGGCCCGCCCGGACGAAGACAAGAAAAATGTCACCCCGACCGAAGCGATGCTCGGGCAGGACACCTGCTCTTGCTCCTTCACAGACATAAGCCCTGTCATCCCGACCGGAGCGGGACGGCTTCATCGTCCCGCGGAGTGGAGGGACCTGCGGTTTAGCCTGCCTTCCGCACGGCTTGTTCTCTATGAGAAGAGAACCGCAGGTTCCTCCACTCCACTTCGCCCTTCGGGCTGCGCTTCGGTCGGAATGACAACTGCAGCGTAGAGGCGCGATCCTACGCGGACGGCGCAGCGTATAGATCCGCCACCAGCTGCGCCACCACCGTATTCGCCTCGGCGTCGGCCAGCGGATAGCGGCTCTGCAGCAACTCCACCTGGCCGCGCACCTCCTCCACCACCTCAGGACGCAGCTTCACGAAGCGGCGCAGCGTGTCCAGCAGGATGAGGCGCGGCGGCAGTGCCTGCGGCGCATTCACTGCCAGCTGCAGCATGCCCTGCGCCATCTCGCGCTCGCCGGTGATCACCCGCGTTGTCGAGCCGGTCGCGCACATCGCCGCCAGCAGCTGCTCCAGCCGCAGCAGATAGTCTGGCAGGAAGGCCGCAGGCGGAACCGCATACCGCGGCGGCACATAGCGCGCCGCGATCGGAGCGGAGCCCGCTCCGGCCAGGCCGGCCTTCAGGTTCTCGAGCATACGCAGAACCGCGTCGCCCATCTCCGGCCACGCCGCGCTTACTTCATATGCGCCCAGCAGCCGCGGAGAGCCGTCCTCACGAGCGCGCACCACGCGCACCGCCAGCGTGAAGGAGTCTCCGGCGGGCGTGATGTGCGCAGTCACTGCGAACTCGCTGCTCGCCTGCCGCGCAATGCCGACGGCCTGCGCATCTTCCACCGGCACCTGCGAGATGGCAAAGCCGCGGTCCTTGAGATACGGCACCAGCGTCACCGGCGTGCACTCCAGGTGCATCGCCGCCCACTCGGCCGCGAAGACACCCCACATGCGCGTCAGCCGCCCGTTGCGATCGGCCATCTCCCCCTTGAACATCTCTTTCTCTTCCTCGGTCGCCAGCGTCGCGACGAAGAAGAGCACGCGGGGATCCTGCCCGGTCACTGCGGGAAAGAGCGGACGCGCCGGCGACTCCGGCTGCAGCCACGTGGGCGACTGCACGGCAAAGGTCAGGACCTCGATCGTCGAAGGATCGGCAGCGGGCGTCGCACCCAGCTGCGCCTTGCGGATCTCCGTCTCCCAGTAGCGCAGGTTCTGCGTCCAGTCCGGCCGCCCCAGCCGGTTCAGATCCTCCACCAGCGCCGACGCCTCGGCGAGCCGGCCCATATCGACCGACGCCTTGATGAGGTTGTTGCCCACAGCCAGGCCATGCACCTGCGGCTCGTAGAACGGCAGCGTGAAGTGGATCAGCGCCTCAAGCAGCCCCTTCTGGCCCAGCTCGCCGCTCATCTGCTGCAGCACGTCGCCCGGCACCGGGCGCGGCACGCGCTCCAGCACCAGCCGGTAGAGACCGAACGCCGTCTCCAGCTCATTCCGCTGCAGCGCCGAGCGCGCCAGCCACAGCTGCGGCCGCCACGTTCCCGGCAGCTCGGCGAACTGCTCCATCGCTTCGTCCCATCCGGCATCGCCGCGGCCCTCGGCGCGGCCTTTTTCCAGCATCATCGCGCCGTACCAGCCCAGGCCGTTCTCTTCGTTCGGATCGAGCTCCACGCCGCGGCGCAGCGTCGCCTCCGCCTCGGCCTCCCGGCCCAGGTCGGTCTGCGCCTTGGCCAGATTCGTCAGCACGATGCCGCTCTCGCCGTGCTCCGCAACCTGCCGCAGCAGCACCTGCTCGGCCTGCGCCGCATCGCCCAGGTCACGCAGCACAATCGACATCACCACGCTGCTGCGCTCCGGGTTCGGGTCGATCTCCACCAGCCGCTGCGCGGCGGGGAGCACATCCTGCGCGAAATTCAGCTGCACCGCCTGCAGAATGCCTGAATAAAGCCCTGCCGGATTGTCCCAGTTCGCCTGGAGACTGCCCGGAAGCACCTTGGTGCGAAACTCCTCGGTCTGGATCTGCATCGGCCGCCCGAACTCGTCGTACACCTCGATCGTCTCGGGCGTGGGACGGCGGCGGCTTGCCCCGTTTCCGGCATCGGCCGGATCCTGCGCCACGCGCACCGTCTCGACGGCGGGAGAAACAGGGGAGGGATTTTCCGGAATATTCGCCGGGGGGATATTCGCTGCGGGGACATTCGCAGGAGAGGCGCTCTCCTGCTTCTTCTTACCAAAACCGAACAAGGACATGCTCCTTCAGATGCTCCAACGCCGGCCCGGACGTATTGCAGTTCAGTCAATCCGGATATTCGCCAGCGCTTCCCTACCATTTTGCCTGACCGGCCACAGCACCGGCGCAGCGGAGGAACCCGCGGTTCTCTCCCCCTGCGAGAATCCCGGCAGTGGCTCACTCAAGCCTGAAGCCGGGTGCCCCACGTCTCGATTTTGAGACGTGGGAAGAAAGAACTGCAGGTTCCTCCACTCCATTCACCTTGTTCCCCGGGTGCCCCACGTCTCGATCTTGAGACGTGGGAAGAAAGAACTGTAGGTTCCTCCACTTCGCTCCCTGCGGTTCGCTCCGGTCGGAATGACAGTGTTTTCTTATCTTCACAGAGCAGGGATTGAGATATTCACCCCAATGTGTCATTCCGAGCGAAGCGAGACGGCCTCATCGTCTCGCGCAGCGGAGGAACCTGCGGTTCTCCCATCCCGCGAGAATCCCGGCGGTGGCCCACTCAAGTTCGAAGCTGGCCTGGTTGGGAGACACACACCGCCTGGCATCTCTCCCGATGCACTAATCTGGACCGTGTGAGCCTGCGATTCCTGCGTCCTGCTTTCCTTGCCGCTGCCTTTGCCGGGCTTGCGGCCGTCCCCGCGGCCTCTGCTGCCCCACACAGCTCTGCCCCGACGGTTCCGCTCTGCGGCAAGCAGATCGTCTTCTCCGCCAGCTACCTCGCCCCGTCGAAGCCCGGTGAGGGCACCGGCTTCCTCTTCCGCATCGAGAACAACACCGCCCAGCCGATTGCGCTGGCCCAGCCCGCCCCCACCAGCGCCCACTGGTACGCCAGAGTGGGCTCCCGGTGGCTCTGGCGCGCCACCAGCGGCTCGGGAGGCGCGCTGGTGGACGCGTTCAACGAGCGCGGACCGCTCTTCGCCGATCGTCCGCTGAAAGCGCCGGCAGACCCGAAGTATCTGACCATCCCCGCGCACGGAAGCCAGGAGTGGGTTGCCCGCGTCGAGGACAACGCGGCGCTCGCCTACCGGCCATCCTGCGAGAAGTGCAACAACCCCGGCGAGCACGAGTACCGCGCCGTCTTCGCCTACGCCTACCTGCCCGCGCCGGGCGAAACCGAGCCTCATCTGCTCACCTGCGGCCTGCGCTCGTCGCAGGTCATCATGCCCCCACAATGGGATGGCCACTAAACAGGGCTCAGGGCTCAGGGCTCAGAGCTCAGGGCTCAGGGCTCAGATAGGGCATCCACCTCGACGGTGGCCCATTCAAGCCCGGTTTTGGCTTGAGTGGGGAAGCACAAACTCCAAAGCAGATTTGTCATTCCGACCGAAGCGAAGCCCAAAGGGCGAAGCGCAGTGGAGGAACCTGTAGTTCTCCTTAAATCAGCGAGGATACGGGTACCCATCCAGGCTTCGCCTGGGTGGGGCACCCGCCCTAATCCAACAACAAGCTTGTATAGCCCACCCCGAACACGCCCCCAGCCTTCCCGTCCCACGCAACAACAAATCTCCCCATCAGGGCGTCCCGGACGCGGCATTTCCCGTCTGACTCAAAGGACGCCGCGAAGGGCTTCGCAGGAAGACCAGGGGCCGGCGCGGAGTCCGAGCCATGTTGGAGGAACACGCTATGCGTCACCCACTCTCGACACTCGCGCTCGCCGGCCTGCTTACACTGGGCTGTACCGGCGGCGCCGCCTACGCGCAGGACCAGGGCCAGACTCCCGATCAGGGACAGGCCATGCAGGGCCCTCCGCCCGACGGCGGCCATCGCCGCGGCATGATGGACCCCGATGAGCAGCTGAAGCACATGACCAAGGACCTGAACCTGACCGCCGATCAGCAGGGACAGATCAAGCCCATCCTCGTCGCCCAGCAGCAGCAGATACAGTCCCTGCGCGGCGACCAGTCGCTTTCGCGCGACGACCGCATGGCGAAGATGCGCTCCATTCACGAAGACTCGAAGGCCAAGATCGAAGCCGCGCTGACCCCGGACCAGAAGACGAAGTACGAGGCCCAGGAAGCCGAGCGCATGCAGCATATGCGCAACGGCGGCGGCCCTCCGCCTCCTCCGGATGGTGGCGGACAGCCTCAGTAAGCCTTAAAAGCAAGGGAATAGCAAAAACACCGGGTGCCCCACGTCTCGCTGCTGAGACGTGGGATCGCCCATATTCCATCCAGCTCTCTTCAATGGGTGGGGCACACCCGCACTCCCGGAACGTCGAGGCTAAAACACCATCTCCATGTGCACGTCGACCCTGGAATAAGGGACAGGCACCGGCGGAATGTGGCGGAAGCCCAGCTGCTCGTAGAGATGGATGGCATTCTGCAGGCGGCTGTTGGAGTTGAGATAAAGCCGCCGCGCTCCTCGCCGGCGCCCTTCGGCGATGGTGTACTCGAGCAGCCTGCGCCCCACGCCACGGCCGCGCGCGGCTTCGCTCACCGTCATCTTCGCCAGCTCGAATTCGCCTTCCCGGATCGCAACCAGCGCGCAGCAGCCTACGACCTCGCCCGCAAGCTCGGCCACGCAGATTTCGCCACCCGGCTCGAGAATCACCTCGCGAGGATGATCGAGCACCCGGCTGTCCGCGGCTTCGAGCGTGAACAGTTCGCGAATCCACGCCTCGTTGAGCCGCTTGAAGGGCTCTTCATCGCCAGGGCGGAAGGTGCGAAAGACGAGCGTGTCCTCTGGCCGCTCTGCAAGCGGCGTCTGCGTCTCTGTAGGTTCTGTTTCGGTCTTCATGGTCTCAATCTATGGCCGGGAAACAAGGATGTCCAATATCCTGTTCGAAGCGATTGAGACGTTCCAGATATGAATCTTTCTTCGATTGAATTACGGCATCTGCGCTACTTCATCGCCGTCGCCGAAGAGCTGCACTTCGGCCGCGCGGCTGAGCGCCTGCACATGGCGCAGCCTCCGCTCTCGCAGCAGATCCGCCGCCTCGAAGAGCTGCTCGGCTGCGCGCTCTTCCTGCGCACCTCGCGCGAAGTGCGGCTGACAGCCGCGGGCGAAGAGCTGCTCGAACGCAGCCGGCAGACACTGCGCAAGATCGGCGACGACTGCGTGGCGGCCGGACGCATCGGGCGCGGCGAAGCCGGCACGCTGCGCGTCGGCTTCATCGGGTCGGGCATGCTGACGGCGCTCCCGCGCATGCTGGGCCGCTATCGCAGGCGCTATCCGGAGGTGGATCTGCAGCTGCGCGAGTTCTCCACCGCCGCTCTCGTGCAGGATCTGCGCAACGGCGTGGTCGATGTCGGCTTCCTGCGCGATGCCGGTCCGGTGGAAGGACTGCACGTCGAGCCGGTGTTCACCGAGCCCTTCATCGCGGCGGTCTCGAAGCGGCATCGGCTCGCGGAGCAGAAATCCATCTCGCCGCGCAGCCTCCGCGACGAGCCCTTCGTGCTCTTCTCGCGCACCTACGGCGACGTGGCATGGCGGCGCACCGTCGCCGTCTGCGAGGAGCACGGATACATGCCCAACGTGGTGCAGGAGGCGCCGCAATGGCTGACGATCATGAGCCTCGTCGGCGCAGGGCTGGGCGTGACGATCGCGCCCGCATGCGTCGCGCAACTCAAGGTGGCGAACACCACCTGCCTGCGCCTGCGCAACACGCGCGGCAGCACGCCACACAACACGCACCTCGAGCTTGCCTACCGCGACACCGAGAAGCGGCCCATCGTACTGGCCTTCGCAGCCATGGCGCGGCAGGTGTTTGGGAAGGGTGCGGGGAATAGGGTGTAGGGAAAGCTCACCTTGCCGTTTCGCACGCGTCTGAAGCACACACAAAGCGCACGAAAACCTATCCCCTGCACCCCAGCTTCACTTCACCTGCTGCGCGTCGGCGTGAAAGCGTTGATAGTTGCTGTCGGAGAAGACGATCTCTACGCGGTAGCTGATGAACCCTATCGCGTGCGCGACCAGGTGCGCCTGCCCATCCGTCGGCAGCCACAGGCCCTGCTCCTTCGCGCCGGGATTCACCAGCTTCTGGTCGAAGACAAAGCTCGAGCCCTTGCCGATCGAGAAGAGTCCGAAGCCCATGTGAAAGTTGTCGTCGAAGTGCGCTTCGAGCCGCCGCACCTCGCGATCCTGCTCATCCACCCAGATGGTTCCCGCGAGCTTCTTCGAGGCATCCTCGGCGCGGCCGTGCGTTTTCGCATGCGGATTGCCGGTGAAGTCGAAGCGGATGGTCGAACGGTTGTCGAGCATCTCGCGGCGCGGGTTGGAAACCTGCATGATTTCGAGCAGACGCGTCACCGAGATGTTGTCGCCGTTGATGGGCTGGCCGGGCGGCGTGTTCTGCGCCTTCTCGACGTCCTTCATCACGCGGTCCTGCTCCTTCTTCGCCTCGCCGCCGGAGAGATCCTTGCCATCCTTGCGCACCAGCCGGTCGATGCGGTGCGCGCGCACGTAGAAGACCTCGTTCTCTTCCGTCTCGGTCTTCTTCACCGAGCCGTTCTTGTTCAGAGTCTTGGTGACGGTCGTCTCGTGGTAGGTGTAGTCCTCACGCAGCTGGTCCATCTGGCGCTGGCGCGTCTCCACCTGATCCATGAGCGTGGCGACATTGGGCAGCGGCGCGGGCTGCTGGGCATAAGCGATGGCGGCAAGCGGACTGAGCAGGAGAGCGGCGAGGAAGCGCTGCGAGACGGCCATGCTTTCAGTGTAAAAGGCGCGCCCGCGGAACCCGCGATTTTCGATCCGCGAGAGCCAGGGTGCCCCGTTCAAGCTTCGCTTGGGCGGGAGGAACGAACCCTGTTCCGGCTGCTCTGTCATTCCGACCGGAGAGAGCCGCAGGCGAACGCAGTGGAGGAACCTGCGGTTCACCAAGAGCGAGGATTCAGGGCTGCTCTTACAGGAGAAAAACGCAGGTCTCTCCGCTGCGCGAGACGATCATCTCGCTTCGATTGGGATAACAGCGTCTTAAAGCTACTCGTAGCTCCAGTGGCGCACCGGGCCCACATCCACGTGCACAAAGTTCGACACCGGATAATAGCCGACGCCGCCGCGGGCCATGGACAGCGCTGCGTCGCGCAGCTCGGTCGTCGGCACGCCGGGCACGCGGATGTCGATGGCCTTGGCTTCCATGTGCTGGCTGTGCTGGGCCACGCCGCCGCCATGCGTGCGGAGGAAGTTGTTGCTCCACGGCGTGCGGTAGCCGCAAACGATATCGATCTCGCCGTTCGGATCGTGAACCTTCGCCAGCAGGTCGTGCAGCAGGTCGAACTCCTTCACGTCGTAATCCTTCACATCGTTGGTGCGATGGTCGCGCAGGAAGTGGTCGAGCTGCGCCACGGCCGCGGGCACATATTCATTGCCGATGCGGTAGATCACGTCGATATGCTCGCCGGTGTGCAGGTGGTAGAGCTTCAAGCGATAGACTTCACCCATCGGCGCGGGCTTCGAGGTGCCTGTCGGGATGCTGTCGTTTGCGCTGGCTGCGGCGGGTGTTACCGAGGGGCGGGCGGGCAGTGCGGCCAGCAGCAATGCAGCAGCGGCGATGAATGTGCGGCGAAGAGTCATGAAGGCATCCTGATGCGGTAATGGAGCCGACGTCCTCGCTCGTGCGGCCTCACCCCGGCGCAATTCACGGGAGAAGCCAGCAGAACCCGGCCATGTGCCCCCGGCAGAGCCTCGGGACACAATTTCATTCTATCGGAAACGGAAATCGGTATACGCTATCGGAGATTCAAATCGTAAAAACCATTTTCGATATGCCGGAGGATTTCCGATGGATATCAATAGCCTGCGTGTGATCCGCGAAGAGAAGACGGAAGCCGACGGCGTAGAGAACTGGGATTTTGTGTGGGAGATGGACAAGAAGGGCCGCACCCAGCGCTTCACCATAGCCCAGCAACGCACCGATACCGGCGCCGCCTACACCATGCACACCCGCATGAACATCGAGACCGTCGGCGAGGTGCCATCGCCCGAGAAGATCAACCTGGTGGAGATCACCATCGAGGGCGTCAAGGGCGAGATCTCGGAGAGCGGCGCCACCCGCCACGACTTCATGACCATCACCACGATCACGAACGGTGGCTTCACCACTCGCGAGAGCCACGAGGCCGACGTGCGCCTCGACCTCGGCAAAGAGTTCGCCGGCATGGACACAGCCGCGAAGCTGCGCATGTTCATGAACGGAGGCGTCTGCGGCCTGCCGGGGACGGCTGGATAGCGGGGAAGCCGATCCTTGTAGCAAACACACTTAACACCCTGTCATTCCGACCGAAGCGAGACAGTTTCATCGTCTCGCGCAGTGGAGGAACCTGCGGTTCTCCACCCTGGCTGGCGGTTCTCACCCTGACTGACAGAGAAACCAACGGTGGCCCATGCAAGCCTGCTGTTGGCTTGAGTGGGGGACATACAAGCGCCCTCGCCATAAAAACACAGAGAGCATCCTGTGCCTCATCCCCTTTTTTCAGCGCAAAGACGCAAAGCACGCAAAGTTCCGCAGAGGAATCCCATCCTCCCGCCCAAGCGGAGCTTGGACGGGGCACCCAGAGAAGCAGCGCTCAAAACAACCCCTGTCATTCCGACCGGAGCGAGACAGTTTCATCAAAACAACCCCTGTCATTCCGACCGGAGCGAACGCAGTGAGCGCAGTGGAGGAACCTGCAGTTCTCCTCAGCAGCGGCACAAACGCGACCCCGCGACCAGAGGGAGCCAGTGCCGAAGGCGAATCGCCCTGCGCGGAGCAGCAAAAAGCCCGGCCTTATGGCCGGGCTTTTCTATTTGCAACAAATACTGTTACGTTATGCCGTCACTTCGGAGCGGACGTTGACCGGCGTGAGCCAGCCGAAGCGGTCCGGGCGCAGGCCGTTGGCGATGCCGAAGAACTCATCCGCCAGCTGCTGCGTGATGGGGCCGATCTTGCCGTCGCCCACCGTGATGCGGTCCACCGAGCGGATCGGCGTAACTTCGGCGGCGGTGCCGGTGAAGAAGACCTCGTCGGCGATGTACAGCATCTCGCGCGGCAGGGCCTGCTCGACCACCGGGATGCCGGCGTGGCGCGCCAGCGTCAGGATCGAGTCACGCGTGATGCCGGCCAGCACCGAGTTCGCCAGCGGCGTGGTGTAGATGACGCCGTTGCGCACGATGAAGAGGTTCTCGCCCGAGCCTTCGGAGAGATAGCCGTTTACGTCCAGCGCGATGCCTTCCATGTAGCCGTTCGACTCGGCTTCCATGCGGATCAGCTGCGAGTTCATGTAATTGCCGCCCGCCTTGGCCAGCGAGGGCATGGTGTTCGGCGCGAGCCGGTTCCACGACGAGATGCAAACGTCGGCCATCTCGGCCTCCACGTACTTGCCCCACGGGAAGTTCGCGACATAGACCTCGACCGGCGACTTCAGCGGGTTCACGCCGATTTCGCCGTAGCCGCGGAAGGCCACCGGCCGGATGTAACAGGGAGCCACGCCGTTCGCCTCGATTACGTCGACGACAGCCTGCGAAAGCTGGTCCAGCGAGTACGGCAGCGGCATGCGGTAAATCTTGGCCGAGTCAATCAGGCGCTGCATGTGCTCCGGCAGCCGGAAAACGGCCGCGCCCTGCGGCTGCGAGTAGGCACGAATGCCCTCGAAGACGGAGGAGCCATAGTGGACCACGTGGCTCATCACGTGGATGTTGGCTTTTTCCCAGGGAATGAGGTTGCCGTTGTGCCAGATGTGGCTGGTCGGTTGAATGGGCATGCGCGCCGTGCTCCTTTTCGCTTAACTGGAGATTATAGCCGCGTGGACACTGCTTCGGGCAGGGGGATGGGCATTCCGCACGGCCCCACCGTCCGGATTTGACCCCGCATTTACGCGCGGGAAACCAGGCGGAAACGATGCCCGCCTCTCCTCTTCCAGCGAGAATGCGGGTGCCCGTTCAAGCTCCGCTTAGCCAGGTGCCACGAACCTCCCTGCCGCACCTCTCCCTCTGCGGTTGTCATTCCGACCGAATGTCCTTCCGAACAATTGTCATTAGTGTCATTCCGACCGAAGCGAACGTAGAGAGCGCAGTGGAGGAACCTGCGGTTCTCTTCTCTTCCAGCGAGAATGCGGGTGTTCCGTCCAGGCTCCGCTTGGGCGGGAGGTACGAACCCCACGCCCACATCTCTACCTCTGCTGCTGTTATGCCGACCGAAGAAGAGAGCCACAGAGAGCGGAGCAGAGAAACCTCACGTTCCCACGTCTCGAAGTCGAGACGTGGGAAACAAGTCCGCGCCCTACCCCCAGAACGAAGGAGGATTCCCACCCGGCGCGACCAGGTGCGTGCGCAGCAGCGTGGGCAGGCGCGTCGAGCTGCGCGGAAACAGCGCGTCGCCGGTGAGACCGCTCGTGTGCAGGGTGTTGTCGGCAAGGTAGCCGATAAACTGCGCCGGATCGCGCCGCTTGATCGCCACGGCCGTGTCGATCGCCGGCTCTACCTCCTCCAGCCTCGGCACGTCGATCAGCACGATCGGCTGGCGGTGCTCACTCCAGTGCTCGATGCCCGCCGGATAACCGTGCGCCAGCATGACCGGCAGCCCATCGTCCTTCAGCGCCGACAGGATCGGTTCAATCACCCGGATGTTTTCGGCGATGAGAAGAATACGAGGCAGAGTAAAGTCGGCGATAAGATTCGTATCTTCCTGTGCTGGTTCCTGCTCGAAATCTGAAATAGGGTTCTTCACCAAAGGTCTTCCCGCTTTCCGCCGGTTGATCCGGCTGTCGTGTTTCGTTCCGTCAGGCGGTGGTCCCCGGCAGGACGAGCAACTTCACCGCGTCACAGGGGGCATAGGTACGCAAGCGCCATGCCAAAGCGGGAGGCACGCGCAAATACACGCAATATGTATGACTTAGAGCAGATGTCCGGGAGGCAACCCTTCGCGAAGAAGAAAGGAATTCCCAGCTTCGGGAACATTTTCGCCAGTACAAAAGTGCGTCCCCAAAGGGTTGCCTGCGCGGCCGGGATGTGTATCCTAAAAACCACACTCCAACACCACGCTCCGAATAGCGCACGAGAACCGGACACGTTCCCGCGCCAGAACTGAACAAGTGAAGGAACCGCATCCGGAAGCGGCGGCTTTCGCAGTAAAAACCACACCGGTCAACCCCGCGCGGAAGGCAGAGAGGATACACTCAGCGGAACCATGGGACTTCACGCAGCCATCCCGTCCGCCACCCTGCTGGCGGCCTTCTTCGGCCCCGCCAGCGCGGCCATGCACGAGCTGCGGTCGACCTACGTGCAGTTCTCCGTACTCGCCCTCAGCTCCATCTTTTTCCTGGTGGATCCCTTCGCGGCCATGCCAACTTTCCTCTCGATAACCGCGGGGATGGACGCACCGCGGCGCAAGGCCATCGCGCGCAAGGGCTGCATCACCTGCTTCATCGTGCTGTCCTCGTTTGCGCTCGCGGGGCAGCTCATCTTCAAGATGTTCGGCATCACGCTGCCCGCCTTCGAGATCGCGGGCGGCCTCATTCTGCTGCTCATCGGCATCGACATGCTCGAGGCCAAGCGTTCGCCCACGCAGGAGTCGTCGGGCGAGACCGAGGAAGCCAGTCACAAGGAGGACGCGGGCATCGTGCCGCTGGGCATCCCCATGCTGGCCGGCCCGGGCGCTATCTCGTCGGTGATGGTGCTGGTCGCGCAGGCGCCGTCCCGGTGGCAGATGTGCGCCATCATCGGAGCGATCGCGGTCACAGCCACAGCCAGCTACGCCATCCTGAGCGGCGCCGACCGCGTCCGCCGCGTACTCGGCGAAACCGGCATCCGCATCCTGGTGCGCATCATGGGCCTGCTGCTCGTAGCACTCGCCATGCAGTTCTTCGTGAACGGCCTGACGGACCTCGGCGTGATCCAGAGCAAGAACTAGGGCTGCTCAGATAGAACATGAAGCTCGACGGTGGCCCATTCAAGCCCGGTTTTGGCTTGAGTGGGGAAGCACAAACTCCGAAGCAGCTGTCATTCCGACCGAAGCGAACAGAGTGAGCGAAGTGGAGGAACCTGCAGTTCTCTTCCGCAATCCGAGAAAAAGCCGCAGGTTCCTCCACTCGCGGCCTGCGGCCGCTCCGGTCGGAATGACAAAATTTGAAAAGAAAAACGGGTGCCCCACGTCTCGCTTCTGAGACATGGGAACGAAGTGAGCCAGCCCTAACCCGCGGCAGGATTCTCCAGAAACACCACAAACCCGCGAAAGTAAGGATTCCCCGCCAGCCCCGCAGGCTGCCGCCATTCCCCGCCCTCGAGCAGCCCGATGCGAAATGGAATCTTCAGCCGGTCGAGCCGCGCGAGGTACGTCTCGTATCCCGTGATCACATGCCGCCCCTGGTAGATCTGCAGCACCACCTCATCCACCGCGCCCGCCAGCGCATCGAGCCCCTGCGGATCGCCGTGGCTGCTCCAGTCAAGCAGGCCGGTGATGCTCAGCCTGCAGCCCGCAGGCAGACGCTGCCGCAGATCCCTGAGGAACGCGGCGTATGCCTCGAGATGGTGCGTGCGCGCATCGAAGTCGATCTGCAAACCCGCGATGCGATTGCCCGCTTCGCGCCATCGCGCAAGGTCAGCCAGCACCTGCGCGTAGATCGCCGGCGTCCAGTCGAGCGTCTCGACGCGCACCACCATCCATACCTCGGCCTGTTGCACATGCGGCAGCGCGGGTCGCTGCTGGATCAGCGCCGCGTGGCCCGGCCGCACCTCCGCATCGAGCAGATACACCGTGCGCGCATGCGCCAGCGCGGGCTGCGACTGCACTCCGGCCCACAGCCAGAAGGCATCGTATCGATTCGCATCGACGATTGTGGACCGCGCGCACGCAGTGCAGACGAGGCACGGCAACAGCATCGCCAACGCAAGCCGGAGGCGGCGCCTACCAGTAGTACTCAAGATCGTCGGCCCACTGCGTGCTCGCATAGTCATGCTTCAGACTCATGAACCACGCCTTGCGCTGCGCCTTGGGCACGTCCTTGCCGCCGCAGTCGTTGTTGCCGGAGGGCGCATAGCAGTTCACCGCACGGTAGAGCGCGTACGCCTTGTCGTTGCGGCTCGACTTCGGATTCGCCAGCACCGCTGTGTACGTCTCCATGCGCACAAACTCGCTGCCTGGAAAGAGTGATTGGGTGCCGCCCAGGTCGTCGGATGAAGGCGAGCTTCCACCGCCGTAATAACCGTACTGGTTGAGCCGCACAAAGTCGGCCACGCACAGCTTCGCCGTAGGATCGTCGGCATTCTGCACCAGCTTCGCCTCGCTCGCACGCAGCGCCGGGCAGCCGAAGTTCTCGTCCCGCTTGTCATTCAGGAAGATGCCCAGCGGAATGGCGGCAGGCTCGGCATTCTCGCCAACAAAGTATTCGTCCACCTCACCATCGAGCATAAAGCTGCCATCGGTGGGCGCCTTCGACGGCACCAGCGCAAGGTCCTTCAGAAAGTCCGCCGCATAACCGCGCGTCGCCTCTTTATAAAGCAATGTGAAGAGCGCGATGTCGCGTTCGCGCTGCGGCGCGCTCCTGTTCGTGGCCTGCGCGCGCAGCAAACCGGCGTCGGCAATATTCGCAAGCAATACCTGGCGCAGGTAGGGATAACGCACCGGCGAATCAGGCGCGAAGACATCCTGCACCTTGCCCGCGCGCTCATCGTGGTACGCAATCGCCAGCTCCAGCGCGGCGCGCTGATAAGGAGCCTTCGCGCCCTGCAGCATCTGCGTCCAGAAGCCGAGCGCGTTATGATCCCTCACCGCTTCGAGCGCCATGCCGCGCAGCGCCTGGCGGCTGAACTGCACATAGCTGAACGAGGTCTGCCGCGCCGCATCCGGAATCATGTGCAGCACATCTTCCGGCTTGTTCTCGACATAGAACGCATGCACCGCCCGCAGGTATTCGTAGAGCGGCATCTGCCCGGCGAAGTACGGCTTCTGCGCCTCGAGCGCATCGCGTGTGATCGGCGGCCCGATGCTCACCCCGTAGCCGGAATTCGTCTTTTCCGCCGTGCGCATCTCCGCCAGGTCGAGCATCGCCAGCAGCAGCGTGCTGCGGACATTACTCATTGCGGCATTCTCCTGCAGCGCGCGCTGTCGATCGTTTTCCGAGTAAGCCGATCCAGTTAACTTGTTATCGATCTCCTGCACCAGGTCTACGTCACTGACGTTGCGATCCGCAGGCGACAGCAGCAGCAATGCGCCGTACTCCGCGTCGAGCTTCGCCACGTCCTGTGCCAGCCAATAGCCACGGCGCTTCAGCCCGCGCGCCGACTGCGCATATACACCCTTCGGATAGAGGCGCAGATACGTATCCAGCGCGGCCTCCGCCGCATCGACGGTCGCTGCATCGGCCTTCCAGCCCTTCTTGAAGCCTCCGTACTCATCGAAGGCACCCACCTGCGCGCGGTTGATGAGCACGCGGCCAGCCATGTACGTGGAAGACTCCTTCACCCACGCCGGCTGCGCGTGGTTCGCGAGCACGGGGAAGACCGCAGTGGCCCTGTCGTAGTCATTGCGCCAGAATGCCGATGCGCCGTCGAGATAGACCGCATAGGCCTTGCCGGAGGCCGTCTTCATCGCCTTCTCTGCCGCAGCAATCACAACCGCACCCGCATCGCCCATAGGAGCACTCGCATTCCCGGCACTCGTATTCGCATTTCCCGCATTCCCCGCGCAGCCGGACATCGCCTTGCGCGCGGCCAGCAGCGTGTTGCGCTCCTCCGGCTGCAGCGTATGGTCGGCCTGCACCGCTGCCGTAAAGGGATCGCTCGCGGGCGTGGCAGCCGGGCATGGTGCGGAGCCGTCCTGTATCACGATGCCATTGCCCTTGAGCTCAGTCTTGTCGCCCTGCGTGCCGAACGTGTCCACAAGCGAATCCCATGCAAACAGCGGCGACTCCGGCGTGCTCGCAACCACAGGCGCCGCGCCCACCTTCTGCTGCACTCGCAGATCCGCCAGCAGCAGCAGGAGATTCACGCGCGTATCGTTCGAAGGCGAGAGCAAAGCCATGTTGCTGCATCCTTCGTAGTCGTGATGCACCATCCGCCACGACGCCGAGCAGCCATCGTCTCCACTGGCCAGCGCCTGCCTACAGCAGCCAAGGCAGGAGAGAAGAATCAGAACCGCAAGCGAAAGCTTATGACAGGCGAATCGTGAGAAATTCATGCGAACGGACGACCTCGAACAGGAAGGATGCATACACCGTCTACGGATGCATCGCACATCACAACACAACATCATGCAACGCAATCCACCTATGACCTTCGCATAAATCGAGTCATCGCGGAGTGTTCCCGATCCATTCCGAATCCACTCCGGCCGGATTCCAACACCCCTGTAACTTCGCCGCCGTTTCTCTCTGGAATGGCCGATGCGAGCAGTTATAAAATTCCCGCCATGAACGCCCTGCGTCTCTCCTCAGCCCTGCTGGCTATTGGCTCTCTCTGGGATATTGGAGCTGCCGCCTCTGCGTTTGCCGCACAGGCTTCCTCACAGACCCGTCTCGCCGTCGTAGTACCCATGCAGGCCGGTCCCACAGCGGTTGCCATACCGGACGAAGCGCCGCCGGGCCACGCACAGGCGCACGCCGTTTCCTTCCTGCGCAGTAATGATCTGCACTTTCTCCCCGACCATGCGTCTCACGCACCGCATCCGTCCTTCATCCAGCTGGACTATACCGAGAAGGGCGACATTCTCTCCGTCACGGCCACGGCACATTACGGCAATGGCGATCCGAATCAGATTCTCGGCACATGGTCGGGCAGCCTCCATCAGGCCATACGGCTCGACGGGCTGGCCGCCGCCGGCATCGAGCCGATCACGCTGAAAGTCATCCCCGGAGCCAATCTCTGGCGGCCCGCAGTCTCGTCTGAGGTTTCATCCTTGCGCGTGGAGTATGCGCCCGTCGATCTCGACACCAGCCGCTTGCTGATCCACAACCTGTCCGGCAAAGCCGTCACGTCCCTGCGCGTCGAAGTCCGAGACGGCAGCAGGCTTGTCGCCGCGCAAAGCGTCGCCCAGGGAAGCAGCAAACTCACTCTGCTGCCGCCCGGAGGCACCTATGAGATGAAGCTGCCCATCCGCAACGGCCTCTCTGCCAACGCTCCGCTGCCCTCCACGATCCTTCTCCCCTCCGCCGTCTTCGCAGACGGCAGCCACGAAGGCGATCCGCAGACAGCGATGCATTGAACAGCGATCACAGGCACTCAGACAGGGCTCAGATAGAACATGAAGCTCGACGGTGGCCCATTCAAGCCCGGTTTTGGCTTGAGTGGGGAAGCACAAACTCCGAAGCAGCTGTCATTCCGACCGAAGCGAACAGAGTGAGCGAAGTGGAGGAACCTGCAGTTCTCTTCCGCAATCCGAGAAAAAGCCGCAGGTTCCCCACTCCACTCCGCCCTTCGGGCTCCGCTCCGGTCGGAATGACAAAATTTGAAACAGGAAAAAACCGGGTGCCCCATGTCTCGCTTCTGAGACGTGGGAATACACGCCCCTCCAGCTCGCGACCAAAGGGAGCGGAGGCCGAAGGCGAATCGCCCTGCGCGAAGCAGCCCCAGGCGAAGTGGGAGAAGGACCTGGACGGCCAGTCCTACTTCCCCGCCTCCACGTGCGCGGCAATCTCCACCGCGACGTTCTCTTCCTGCCCGGCGAACATCGTCCGCAGGCGCTCGGCTACGCGGCGATGCCACTGTGCGCGGCGCGTGGAAGGCAGGCGCGTATAGAGCGCCTCGCGATAGAGCGCGTGCGAGAAGACATAAAACGCCGAACGCCCACCGCCCGGCAGCTCGTCGTATCCGGCGATGCTCACCAGCTTCACGCGGCGCACCAGCGCGGCAAAGCGCTCCTCGATCTCTTCGAGCTCAAGCTCCAGCGCCGCGGCCACAGCCCACGCCGGAAAAATCGTCCCCGCCACGCTGCCTGCTTCCAGCAGGCGGCGGTCCTCTTCGGAGAGCTTCTCCAGCTGGAACTCGATCAGCCCGGCGAGGCCATCCGGCACACCCAGGTCGATCTCGCCGATCGGCACCCGCAGGCTCAGCTCCGCGCCGTCGTGGCGAAAGAGGTTCTGCCCCTTCAGGTGATCGAGCACCGCCGTCATAAAAAGCGCATTCCCGGCCGAGTGCTGATGCACCAGGCTGGTGAGCCCCGGCGGCAGCGTCTCCGCGCCGAGCTGGCGGCGCAGGTATTCGCGCACCGATTCCTTGTCGAGCGGCGCAAGGCGTAATTCCTGGATACGCGAGCCGCCGCTGCCATTTGCGCCGCGCGCATTGTTGAGCAGGTCCTGCTCGATCTGTCGCAGCGGGTGCGCCGCATCGAGATCCGCCGGGCGATACGTCGCCACCAGCATCAGCTTCGCGCGTGAGCGCCGCCGGGCCAGCGCGCCGATCAGATCCAGCGAGGCGCGGTCGGCCCAATGAATGTCTTCAAAGATAAGCAGCAGCGGACGGTTCGCGGCCAGCGTTTCGAAGGTCTCGCACAGGCTGGTGATCGAGGCGCTCCCGTCGCGCACCGCCGCCTGCATCGCGGGGCGCGCCTTCGCCTCGTCGGCGGAGCACATCTCGTTCACCGCCTCGCGCACCGGGTAGAGCGACTCCTTGCCCGCAAAGCCTTCGATCGACTGGCCGCGCGCCACGCGCAGGCCGTCATCCGTGCCATTCGCAGCGCAGAAGGCGTCGAGCAGCGCCGTCTTGCCGATGCCCGGCTCCCCGGTAATGAAGAGCGTGGCGCGCTCCCCGTTGCGGACGCGCTTCAGGTGCTCGGCCAGCAGCTTCAGCTCGGCGGCTCGGCCCACAATGCCGTTCGACGCCGGAGCATCGGCTTCCTCCGCATCGGCCACCGCGGCCATAAAGCGATAGCCGCGCCGCGGCACGGTCTGGATGTAACGCGGGCAGACAGGATCGTCGCCCAGCAGCTTGCGCAGTTCAAGAATGTAGGTGCGCAGCACCTGCGGCTGCACGTAGGTCTCCGGCCACAGCGCCTCGAGCATCTCGTCATGGGTCACCAGGCACTGCGGATGCTCCACCAGGTAGCGCAGCACGGCGAACGGACGCGGCGTGAGGGCGAGCATCTCCTCGCCACGCCACACGCATTCGTTCCTCGCATCCAGGCGGAATTCGCCAAACTTCAGCATGCGTTCAAAGGACTCCTGACTCCCAGTATCGGTTAGCACGTTGCTGGCCGTCTCCGGACAACGCCGGACACGCATTCCCAGCGGCTGCGCAGCGATCACCGTCCGTGAACGGTGTCCATAAACGAACACCGCTGTCCGTCAGCGGATGGAAGCACGGAATCGAACAACGTGTGCACATCCAGCGTCCATCAAGGCGAGACGGCCGGCGCCAGAGCCTCCCCGGTGGTTTCCCCGTATGGCGTTCCCCAATGGGCTATCCCCCGTTGGCTACCCCGATTGGCTATCCATTCTTCCACCGGATCAGGCCCTCTGGCGCCGGCCGCTCTTCTTTTTTCGGTCAAAGCTGGATACGTATGCAGGGGCTGACCTGTTCCAGAGCGCTCCCCCGCCGGAACCAGAAGGGTTACTCCGCGCTGCGGGCTTAGAGAGATAAAACTTGTCATTCCGACCGAAGTGAAGCGAAGTGGAGGAACCTGCAGTTCTCATATCACAGGAAACAAGCCGTGCGGAAGGCAGGCTAAACCGCAGGTCCGTTCCGCTCCAGTCGGGATGACAGGCTTAGTTATGAGGAAACAAGCCGTGTGTCCCGTCCAAGCTCCGCCTGGGCGGTATGACAAGGTTTAACTCCATGCCCCTACAGCCTTGCGGAAGATAAAAAAGACTTGTCATCCCGACCGAAGCGACCACAGGGAGCGCAGCGGAGCGACCTGCGGTTTTGCTTGCACGGAGATGACCTTCGTCATGAGCCCGGCCAGGGAAAGCCGCAAGCAAGTTAGGACTTCGTCCCGATAGCGGACGAAGATCGAGCGATGAGAAGGCTTTACGCGGTCTACCTCATCGCCAGCCGGACGCACGTACTTTACTGTGGCATGACCGGCAATCTCGAGAAGCGCATCTACCAGCACCAACACGGCATTTTTGATGGATTCACCTCGGAGTACCACTGCCATCGCCTTGTTTGGTTTGAAATGTTCGAAGATGTCCATAGCGCGATCGATCGAGAAAAGCAGATCAAGCGATGGCGAAGAGAAAAGAAGCTTGCGCTGATCCAGAGGATGAACCCCACCTGGAGCGACCTCAGCCAATCATGGAAACGATAACCGCAGGTCCCTCCGCTCCGCTCCCTGCGGTCGCTCCGGTCGGGATGACAAGTCTTTTCTTATTCACTGGAGGATCAGGCGTACGTGGGCTTCAACCGTGTCATCCCAGCCCGAGCCCCGGCAAGGCATTCCCTTGTTTCCGTCGTAAATAAACCCTGTCATCCCGACCGGAGCGGGACGCTTCCTCGTCCCGCGGAGTGGAGGGACCTGCGGTTCAGCCTGCTTGCCATAAACCCGGGTGCCCCATGTCTCGCTTCTGAGACATGGGAACCAGGCAAGCTCACCCCAACAACAAGCCAAAAGCTGCGACCAACGGGAGCGGAGGCCGAAGGCGTTCCGCCCCACGAGGAGTGGCCGAAGGCGAAACGCCTGGACGGCCAGTCCTCGCCCCACGAGAAGCAGCTCTACAGCATCACCAAAGCCGCCAATCCTGCGGGCAGAGCCAGCGGGGGCCCGCTTGCCGCGGCCATCTTCGGCTTTCGAATCAGTTCAGCGTTGGCCGGTCCATGTGGTCGACGTGGATCTTCATGTACGGCAGCTTGATCCGCACCAGCTTCAGCCCCAGCGCACCCCAGTCCCACATCTCCGAAGCGTCGGCCGTCTTCTCGTCCATCTTCGAAAGCGCAAAGTCATAGCTCCCGGCGAGCCCGGTCCGATCCACCACCGGCGCACCGTGCAACTGCGCTGAGTTGGCCGCCAACGAGGGCATGGATGTGTCGTAGTAATGAACCACCGGCGCGTTGCCCCGAATGTAAGGCACTATGTGACCGCCCAGGGGTGTGGGCTGCGCATCGGAGGGAATCGTCTCACCCGGCGTGCTCTTCACCAGGTGCTTGAAGTTCGGACCACCCTTGCTCAGTACCAGCGCGTAGCCGTCGATCGTTCCCGGCACCGTGTGCACGGCGAGGTGACAGCGATCCTTCAGTGCCGCTCGCAGCATGCCCTGCAGCAGCGGGGCGGCCGTGTTCGGAGACCAGCCGGCATGCTCCTTCTTCCAGGCCACCATGTCTTCTGCGCTGACTTTTCCGATGAAGGTGTACCGATCCCGCCACACCCAGTCCGGTGCGCCCTCCAAAGCATCCCTACGTTCATAGGCACGCGGGTAGAAGGCCTCCTCCAGCACGATGGCCAGAGGCATATTTTTCGCTGTGTAAGTATCCGCGGATGCTCCATAGAACGTCAGACCCGAGCCATCCGACACGCGGATCGAGACCACATCAAAGCTGTATGAGGCCCCATCCTGCGCCCGCGACAAAGACAAAGACGCACCAGCGGCACAAGCCAGCACAACCGCAACGGAGACTACTCCCCGAACAGCAACCGCAAACCAGCACGTCGGGCTCATGGAACGAAGACCTCGCCTTCACTTAGCCGGACCAACATACCGCAACCACCGAATGCGATCCCGACGGTGGCCCATCCAGGCCCGCTTTTGGCTTGAGTGGGGGGGCCTAAAAATACGACCAGGGTGCAGTGAAGACCGCACTTCTTCCCGATCGAGCGAAGAACTGCAGGTTCCTCCACTCCACTGCGTCCTTCGGACTCCGCTCCGGTCGGAATGACAGAGCTTCGAAACAAACCAAACCCGGGTGCCCCATGTCTCGCTTCTGAGACATGGGAACCAGGCAAGCTCACCCCAACAATAAGCCAAAAGCCGCGACCAACGGGAGCCGAAGCCGAAGGCGAAACGCCTGGACGGCCAGTCCTCGCCCCACGAGAAGCAGCCCTACAGCATCACCAAAGCCGCCGACCCCGCAGGCAGTGCCAGCAGGGCCCGCTTGCCGCGGCCATTTTTCCCGCTGGGCGGCAAAGATTCCTGCGTGGCAGGCTCCCATTCGCCGTTGCGGCTCACCGGCGCGCCGCCGAGGGTGATGCCGTCCGTCGACTCGAGCGACGGCCCGGTAAGGCGCAGCACCCGCACGCCCGCCTTCTGCTCCCTGCCCAGGTTCAGATCGACCGTCACCGGCGCGGACGACTTATTGAAGAGCACCAACCGCTGGCCGTCTCCATCACGCAGGGCGTAGACCGTCACCTGAGGATCATTCCCTTCGAGACGGGCGTCGATCAGCTCCGCCGCGCCTGCCTGCCCGAGCGCCTGCTGAAACAGCAGCATCCCGTAGTACCCCGGCTGCGCCGAGAAGCCCTTCTCGCGGGTCCCGGCAATCGGCGTGTACCAGCCGTAGCCGCCGCCGTGGAAATTGATCCCCACCCCGCCCGAGGCCGCCACCTGGAACATCAGCTCCGCCGTCCACAGCGCCGCGCCGAAGGTGTTGCTCACCCCCTCCTTGCCGCCCGAGTAGCAGGAGTTCGTCTCCGCCAGCCGGAACGGCACACCCGTCGCCTTGCGCGCCTCCACCGTCGCCGCCAGCTCGGACTCGAGCTTCGGGTTCGGATGCAGCAGCCGGTCGAGCGTCATTGCCGGGTTGGTCGGCGGCCCCTCCGCGTAGTAATGCTCGGTCAGTAACTTAAGCTCACTGTGGAATTCCTGTGCAAAGGGCAACAGCCATGCCGTGGCATTCGCTGTGTCCGGCCCGGCGAAGGCCGCTTCCGGCACTTTCCTGCGTATTTCTTCGAAAAACCTTCGCCATTCCACAAAGAAATCGGCCTGCCCGTAACTGGGTTTCCGCATTCCATTCTGGTGAAACAGGTCCGCTTCGTTACCAATCTGGAAGGCGAGTGCGCGTTTCCCACAGGTCTTCCACACGTAGGAAGCTTCCTCCGCCGCCGATTCCGGCGTCCCCGTGGCCATGTTCAGGCCGTACATCAGGTTCCAGCCCGTCGCCTCGAGAAAGCCCCGCAGGTTGTCGATCGCCCTCGGAGTAATGGCCGTCAGGCTCGGAGTGTTCTTGCCCGTATCCGGCCCTACCGGCGATCCGCTGACGGAGACAGCTTCGCCGTCCGCTTTCCAGTGCGAGTTCTCGCTCGTGTTGCCCCCGATCCGCAGGACCCCCTGCGCACCCAGCCGCCGGACCAGCCCCACCAGAGCCCGGTTCTCCGGCGAGAAGAAATCCGGATCGCCCAGCTGCGCGGTCTCGTAGCTGAGGCCGGTGAAGTCCGCCGGAACCGGCGCGATGCGGCGATCGGGAAAGAGCGTGAGCCTGACCGTAACCGGGGCGGCTAGAAGCGAAGGCGAGACAGCCGTGGCGGCGGAGGCGGCGAGCGAAAGGCGGAGGAAGTCCCTGCGGCGCATGGCAGCCATTTCATCATCGCCACGCAAAGTCCGGCAACCCGCATCCAAGCCTCAGCCGGAAGCGCGGCAAGAGATCGCAACCGCAGGTTCCTCCACTTCGCTTCGCTCGGAATGACAGGGCTTTGCTCTTGCAGCCCGGCTTCTCTCACCAGAACGCTGTCATTCCGACCGAAGCGAGCCAAAGGCGAGCGCAGCGGAGGAACCTGCAGTTCTCCTCAAACAGGCGAAGGTTCCAAGCGAGAGTTCACCGCTGCAGAAGAGCAAGGCCGTAGGATAAAGCGGAACATCCGGGATCCAACCTTTGGAATCTTGATGTTCCACAGTGACAACAACTTATTGCAGCTAAGATTGTGGGGACCATGCATCGACGTGCCTTCCTTCGCAACGCCGCCGGAACCCTCGGCGCCGCCGCCTTTTTCCCCGCCGCGCACTCCCTCGCCTTCGACGGAGGCTCCGGCCTCGGACAGGCTCACCTGAATCAGGTTGGCTACTCCATCACCCGCGCCAAGTTCGCGACCGTCAATGCCCGCGCCACCCAGTTCTCCATCCGCCCGGCCGCCGGCGGAGCCAATGTCTTCCAGGGCAAGCTGAGCGAGGCCCGCATGGACGAGGCCTCCGGCGACACCGTCCGGCTTGCCGATTTCTCCGGATTCTCGCGCACCGGCAACTGGCGCCTTGTGCTTGACTCGGGCGACCAGAGCCCGGTCTTCGCGGTGAGCGCCAATCCCTACCACGATGCCCTGCGCCTCACCATGCGCGCCTTCTACGGCCAGCGCTGCGGCTGCGCCGTGAACCTCGGCGGCGGCTATCACTACCCGGCCTGCCACCTGCGCGGAGCCTACCACCCGACCTCGGGCCGGAGCGGTCCGGTGGCCAGTCACGGCGGCTGGCATGACGCAGGCGACTACGGCCGCTACGTCGTGAACTCGGCCATCACCGTCGGCACGCTGCTCTGGGCATGGGAGTTCTACACGCCTACCCTGCACCGGCTCTCGCTCGCCATCCCGGAATCGGGCGGCAAGACACCCGACTTCCTCGCCGAGGTGCGCTGGAATCTGAACTGGATGCTTTCCATGCAGGATGCCGATGGCGGCGTCTGGCACAAGCAGACCTCCGAGCAGTTCTGCGGCATGGTGATGCCCCAGGCCGACACCGCGACCAGCTTCATCATCGGCACCGGGGGGTCTCCGTATAAGAGCACCGCCGCCACCGCCGGCCTCGCAGCGGCCGCCGCCATCGCCGCCCGCTGCTACGGACCCTTCGATCCGGATTTCGCCAAACGTTGTCTGGAAGCGGCGCGCAAGGCCTTCGCCTGGGTTCTCCTGCACCCCTCAGTCGTCTTCCAGAACCCTCCCGGCATCTCCACCGGTGGCTACGAGGACGGCGACGTCTCGGACGATATCCAGTGGGCCGCAGCCGAGCTCTACCGCACCACCGGCGAATCGCAATATGAGGAAGCCTTCGGATCGGCGCTCTCGGCGCGCCTCGGCAACCTTGAAATCACCACGCCCGGCTGGGGCCAGGTCATTTCGATGGCCTGCTGGACCTACGCGCTCTCCGGCCACGAGACCGACGAACGGCTCACCGGGGCGATCGAACAGGCGACCGCGAACGCCGCCGACGCGCTGGTACGCACCGCGCGCGGCTCGAGCTACGGACAGACGCTCGCCGCCAGCGCCTATGACTGGGGATCGAACGGCACGGTGGCCAACCAGTCGCTGCTGCTCATCGTCGCCTACCATCTGCTCGGCAAGCCCGAGTACAAGCTGATCGCGCTCTCGAACCTCGACTACCTGCTGGGCCGCAACTGCT
>NZ_JASGFD010000060.1:0-27885 GCF_047605705.1 Silvibacterium sp.
TCACCATGGACCCGGCCATCCTGCATTCCGCCAGCGAGCCGGGCATCGAAGCCGCCTTTGCGCGCTACCTGCTCGAAGGCAAGCCCTCGCCGCTCACGGAACTGCGCGGGATCGTAGTGTCGAAGACGATGTCCCCCACGCCTGCGCCCGCGATCCGGCGCTTCGCTGGACACACCACCATCATCGCGGCGGTGTCGCTCGCTGCGCCGCAGTCGCACGACCTGCTGATGAAGCTGGCTCAGGCCATCGACGCGGCCAAGCCGGAAAAACCGGTGCAGATTCTCGCCGTGACGTCGTATGCGTCGACGGACAGCGACGACACCCCGGTACCGCAGGTCCTCGAAACGCTGAAGCTCTTTGCCGGAATCCTGCCCGCGTCCACACCGCTATTGCTCGTCCCCGACCGGCAGATCCGGGCCTTCGCCATCGATGCCAGCCCGGCAGCTATAGTCATCGATCCCGACGGAAAGATCCGATGGGTCAATCTCTTCCCCGGCACGGACGGGAGCATCGCAACCGTCGTGCGCGCGGCAATGGCGTCCTCCGGTTTCGGAACCGCTGTCGCGCATAACAGCGGTCCCGCGCCCTCCCATCCATAGCGAGAGAACGGATACCCCATCCAAGCTCTGCTTGGGCGGGAAGGCACATTCCTCTTTGTGTCCTAATGTGGTGGAAGGGTTCGCCTTTCCCCCGCTCAAGCCAACACCGGGCGTGAGTGGGATACCGTCTCGATTCTGCGCTCCCACGTCTCAGAAGCGAGACGTGGGGCACCCGGACGATCGGGAGAATGGCGGAATCGCGACCAGCAGGGCGCGCCACGCGAAGCAGTTCGCCCTGCGCGCAGCAGCAGTCCCGATATACTGACCCTTACGCATGCAGGTCCATCCCAAATTTCTTCTCTCGGCGTTCGCGCCCGCGCAGTTTCCCACGACCGGAGTTCCCGAGATTGCTTTTCTCGGGCGCTCGAACGTCGGCAAGTCGAGCCTTTTGAACGCGCTGCTCGGCTCAAAGCAGGCCAAGGTATCGTCGACGCCGGGCCGGACGCGCTCCATCAACTTCTTTGCCATCCAGGACGGCCCGCAAAAGACAACACCCAGGATGCTCTTCGCCGATCTTCCGGGCTACGGCTACGCAAAGATCTCGAAGTCCATCTCCTCGGAGTGGCCGAAGTTCATCGAGCCCTACCTCACCGACCGCCCCACGCTCTCGCTTTGCCTCTGCCTGGTGGATAGCAACATCCCGCCGCAGGAAAGCGATATGCAGCTCATCGAGTTTCTAGCCAATGCGAACCGGCGGCTGGTGGTCGTAGCCACCAAGGCCGACAAGCTCTCCGGCAACGGACGCGCCAAGGCAGAAGCCGCACTCTGCAAAGGCTTGAATGTGGATGGCGTGCTGATGGTCTCGTCGAAGACCGGGGCAGGCATCAAGGATCTGTGGGCGACGATCCAGGCCGCGGCGAAAGAAGAAGAGTAAGCAGCAGGACTGCGAAAAGGGATGAAGCGGCCAGTAAGAACTGGCCGCTACGAGAGAACCAGGTCTTCCTGGCCGTCGCGCACGACGGATACCGCAACCAGAATTTCACCCGCCTCGACGTCGCGATGGATCGCTGCCGAAAAGGCATCTGCCTCGGCAGGCCGCAGGCGCGCGAAGCGCTGCGCCATGTAGTGGCGGCCAAGCACATTCGGGGCGTGCTCGATCCAGCGGCGGCGCCATGTTCCGCTGGGCTCGTCCATTTCCACGGCCCCAGAGGCAAGAATGTCCGCCAGCGGCAGCCAGCGCTGTGGCTCGCGAGCCACACTCCAGTGAACGGCGGCCCATCCCTCGGCCTGCACCGACTCGGGCAGACGGCATGCCCCGCGGGCAAGGAAGGTCTGCGCCTCGGGCAATTCCTGGCCGTCGCCGACCAGATGCATGATCTCCGGCTGCACGCCGCGCTCGATCAGCTCCGCCAGCACAAATTGCGGCTCGCCCAGCAGGACCACGGATACACCGCGCCCCTTGCGCAACTCCGTCTTGAGGATGCGCAGCGCCTCATCCGCATCGCTGACTACAAATTCGCAAACTCCGGTGCGCATGGCCTGCTTGGCCAGCTGCGGCTCCGGTTCGATGCAAAGGGAGGCGAGACCGGCAAGATTGGCGGCCATCGTCAGGCCGACGCCGTCTGCGTCCAGATAGGTATGAAGGAGAAGCGATCCGTGAAGCCCCGGAGAGAGCGATTGCAGAGCTGCGTACCGGTCGTAGACTTCTTCGATCGCAGGATAAGAAAGTGTTATAGCCCGACCGAACATGCAGATAACTTTATGACAATCGACGGAATTACGCACCTTTTTCGACGGTATTTCCGATGATTCTCATGACTCTTCGGATCGGGCGATAGAAGAG
The DNA here is from genome assembly GCF_047605705.1 of Silvibacterium sp. Lineage (NCBI taxonomy): Bacteria > Pseudomonadati > Acidobacteriota > Terriglobia > Terriglobales > Acidobacteriaceae > Silvibacterium > Silvibacterium sp. The sequence continues at coordinate 2,383 of NZ_JASGFD010000060.1, forward strand.
CCTTTTACTGTATCGATTTAGCCGTCCTGAACGCCGGGAGGTGGTTACCAGCTGGAATATGGCTGACCATCGGCGCCGGTTTCATCCGAGCCGCTGTGGACATCATTGATCCCCGGATCGCTCTGGTCGATGCTTTGCAGGCTGTCGTCGGTCGAGGTGACCCAGCTCTCGCTGGAATGCGTCATCGGATCCTTCGGGATGGCCTTGAGATAGCCTTCCTGCACCAGGTCGTCGAGGGACTGCGGGGCCTTCGCCTTATCCATGGTGTAGGCGTCGATGGCGTTCCGCATCACATTCAAATCTTCCTTGAGCGTGGCTTCCTTGGCGGCGCGAATCGAGGCGATGAAGCTGGGAATGGCAATGGCCGCCAGCACGCCGATGATGAGCATGACGACCATCAGCTCCACCAGCGTGAAGCCCTGCTCGCCCGCCTGCCTGCGCCGTATCGATTTGTAGGTCCGCTTCTGCACGCCTTTGTAGCTCAGCCTCTGGACGTTGAATCGTCCGGTTCTGCCTCTTCCCGTACTGCCGGTCAACTTCTGCTACCAGTCCTTATACTTCGTGCCGTCCAGCGCCGTGCCGTCCGATTTCGAGTAGACGTCGAAGACATTCTGCCCGCCCCAGGAGTCGGAGTCAGGGTCATCCTGCATCGAGCGGATACCCCATTCATTCTTCCCCGTCATCGGATCGATGGGAATGCGGCGCAGAAAGCGCACCTTCTTGCCCTGCACATCGACTCCATCGACCAGCGTCTGCAGATCCGGCGGATAGCCCTGGCTATCCACTTTCGTCTGGAAGGCATTCTTATCGGCCGCATCCTTGTAATGATCGATGGCGTCCCGCATGTACCACAGATCCCGGCGCAGCTCGCGCTCCTTCTGGCGCTTGATTTCAAACCGCGTGACCGGGATGGCCGCCGAGGCAAGGATCGCCAGGATGGCGACCGTCACGATCAGTTCGACCAGCGTCAGTCCGGATTCACGGCTCAGGTTGTTGTTACCGCTCACTCTAATGCCAGACGCAGGAACCCCGCCGACCATTCGCGGTAAGCGCAGTCTCCGGATTCCGGCTGCCTCTCTCATCCACTGTCGCCGAAGATTCCAGCTGTTATCCCAAACGGTTATGGCTGCACCTGAACCAGGGCCCGTGCCCCGGTGGCCGGCAGGGCCTGCTGGGCACTGTTGCGGACCATGGGACGGGTGATGGTCACCGGCGCATCGCCGGGGGCCTTGGCCTGGAAGGTGAGCACAAAGACCGTGCCCGAGCCCGAGACGCCATGAGTGCCCGGAGGACGCGAGGCGGAGATAGCGACGTTGCCGGCCCCGTCATCACGATGCACCAGCGCTACCGCCTGCCCATCCTGGCCGAGGAAGTTCGTTCCCCGCGCCGGATCCGCGAGATCGACGTTGATCAGGTTCAGCTTGGTCTGGTCATACTGCAACTGCATCGGGACAGAGAAGACGTCGGTTCCTCCCGCCAGTGTCACGGCCATCTGGAACGTGGATCCTGTCTTTTGCGGCTGTATCTCCGGAGTCAGCCCCAGCTTCACAGGCGCTGTAGCCGAGGCTTCCTGCTGCATGCCGTTGATTGCCTGCGCGGCAGCCGCGGCTGCGGTCGCAGGCACAGCACCGGCCGGAGTGGTCACCGTGCCGAACTGCTGGCCCGGAGGCGGCGTTGCAACTGCCGGAGCGACGGCAGGCTTGGCCGCAGGGGTCGCAGCGTCGCTGTTGATATGGCGCAGCTCGAAGGACTTCGAGGTACCCGAATCGACCTCGCGCAGGTTGTCCTGATCGAGGACCGTGGCGCGGACGACATGCGGGATCAGCAGGAAGACGATCTCGTCATCCTGGATGGTCTTGTCGTTGCTGCCGAAGATGTACTTGAGGATCGGAAGCTGCGCCAACCCCGGATAACCGCTCAGCGAGGTGCTGGTCTGCTTCTGCAGGATGCCGCCGAGAATGTTGGCTTCGCCTTCCTTGAGGCGAACCGTCTGCTCGGCAGTGCGCTGGGTGATGATCGGTTCGGCGACGCCGCCCAGGTTTTCCGTACCGTTCTGCGACGAAACCTCGATCTTGACCTTCATGGTGACATCGCGGTCGTAGTGGACCGTCGGCTTCACGGTGATGTTGACGCCGATATCGAGGTACTGGAACTGCGTGTTGACGAGCGAGCTGACGACCGCCGTCGCAGCGCCGGTCTGGTAAGAACCGGTGGCCACGGGCAGCTTTTCACCGATCTTGAGCGAGGCTTCCTGGCCGTCCGAGGCGCGGATGCGCGGATTCTGCAGGATGCGCGTATGGCTATCCGTGAGCAGCAGATTGGCCGTGGCCGAGCCGATGGTGACGGCGAAGTTGGTGCCGTTCAGGTGCGCCAGGCTGTTTAGGGTCAGGCCGTTACTGGTATCCGTGCTCGAGGTCGTCGTGGTCGTTGTGGTGGTAGAGGTGCTCGACGACGTGTCGTTATAGTTCGAGGCCTGGAACGAGACGCTGGCGGTCTGCGGCAGCTGAATGCCGATGGTCTTTTCGTAATTGCGGCTGACTTCGAGCACAGCCACATCCACCACCACTTCGGGTTTCGCGCGATCGAGATCGTCGATGAGCTTCTGCGCCAGCAGCAGCTCATCCGGGGTGCCGCGCATCACGATGGCATTCTGACTGGCGACGCCGAAGAGCTTCGCGCCATTCTGGCCAGACTGGAAGACATTGCGCAGCGCCGTCTGCACATCGTTGAAGTCGTTCTGCTGCGTGACATTGGTGAGGTAGAAGGTCTGGACAGCCTCTTCTTCGAGCTCTGCGCGCTTGCTGGAGGTATTGGCGGCAACAAAGATGGTGTTGTCGGTGATAGGCCGCCAGAAGGTGTTGGTAATGGTGCCGACAATGCGCAGCGCGTCGTAAAGATTGACGTTCGAGAGGTCAACCTGCACGCGCTTTCCGGTGTAGTCCGGATCGAAGAGGATGTTGATACCGGCCAGCTTGCCGACCGTCTGATAGATGACCTTGCTGTCTTCGACCGAATGCAGCGTCAGAGGCTCGTTCGAGATCGGCTTGAGGTGAATGGGGCCGCCGAGATCAGCCAGCTCCGTGCCTTCGGCGCGCGCCTTGGGCGTCTCCGGCATCGCCGGGATGTTGTTCACCTTATCGCGGACGGCTACGAGATCCTGCTGGGCAAGCTCGTTGCTGGGGTCAATCTGGAGAGCGCGCAGAAACTCGGTCACCGCGCCTGTGGCGTCGCCCTGGGCGCGCAGAGCCTCGCCGCGCTTGATGTGAATGGCAGAGACAGGGACCTTGAGGCGCTCGTAGGAGAGCTTGTAGCGCTCATCCTTGGGATCTTTCTGGAAAGCGGCCTGGTAATCGTTGAAGGCGGTCTCGATGTCGTCCTTGTCTTCGGCCGCCTGTGCCTGCTTATAGAGCTTTCCGGCTGACTGAGCATGGGCTGCGACGTTCGAAAAGACGAGCGCCAGCATGAACCCTGCCGACAGAGTCCACTTCGCGATCCGTTGATTCATGAAACTCCAGGCGGGCATGGAACTGGGTACCGGCATCGAAACGCTTCCTTCAGCAGACGGACATCTCCGGCAATTCCTCTCCGGTTTCCGCCCGAATCCGGCAAAACTTCCTCCGCGTCTCATCGCCCGGCGCAGGTTGAGTATAGCATCGCGCCTTCGAGTCGATTCAGCGCCGCGACCGCATGCTAGCATGAAATTTCGGACCTTTCTCCATGCCCCGACAAGCGACTCATTCCAACATCCAGGTGCCCCGCAAACCGAAGCCGCGCGATCCGGTCGCCGCCGGAGACCGCGACGCCTCCGTGAACCGCTCGGCCAGCTTCAACTACTTCCTCCTCGAAAAGTTCGAGGCGGGGGTCGCGCTGCGGGGGACCGAGGTCAAGTCGATCCGCGAGGGCAAGGCCAACCTCAAGGATTCTTACGGAATCATCAAGGATGGAGAAGCGTTTCTCCTGAATGCTCATATCGGCCCCTATTCGCATGGCAACAGCCTGAACCACGAGTCCCTGCGTACCCGGAAACTGCTGCTCCACCGCGAAGAAATTCGCAAGCTGAGCGGACAGACGCAGATCAAGGGGCACACGCTCATCCCTACGCGGATTTATTTCCGCAATGGCAAAGTAAAGTGCGAACTTGCCGTGGCCAAGGGCAAACAGGACTGGGACAAGCGCGAAACCGAGCGTCGGCGCGAGGCCGATCGCGAAGCCCGGGCGGCTATCGCCCACAGCCAGAGCAAGCGATACTAGCTGTTAGCTCCTAGCCTCTAGCTTTTTCTTGCTGAATCGGGCCGCGTTGCTGCCTATTTCATACCGCTTTAAAGAATATCGCCCGCGCTGGCCTTGAGAGCCTGCGCGGGCGATGTTTTGGCTAGAAGCTAAGGGCTAGCGGCTAGAAGCTATCTGCCGCCCGCCGGCACGTGCGTCTCAAGGTAGCGCGCAATCAGGCTGTAGACGTGGAAGGATGTCCCTGGCCCCTCGCTGATAGCGTGCGTCCGGTTGGGATAGTCCATGAAGTCGAAAGGCTTGCCCAGGGCAATCAGCTTATTTTCGAGCAGCTCCGTGCCCTGAAAGTGCACATTGTCGTCGCCCGAGCCATGGACGATGAGCAGACTGCCCTCGAGCCCGGCAGCAAAGTTGATCGGCGAGCCGTCGTGGTAGCCCTGCTTGTTTTCCTCCGGCAGGCCCATGTAGCGCTCCTGGTAGATCGAGTCATAGTGTGCCTGGTCGGCCACAGGAGCAACGGCGATACCGGTCGAGAAGACTCCGGGATAGCGGAACATTACGTTCAGCGTATTCGAGCCCCCGCCGCTCCATCCCCAGATAGCCATGCGCGCGGTGTCGATATAGCTGCGCTCACGGGCCAGTTCCTGGATCGCCTGCACCTGCTGCGCCGAGGAGAGCACGCCGACCGTGCCATACACCGAGCGTCTCCATTCACGCCCCTTGAGAGCGGGCGTGCCCTGGTTGTCGAAAGCCATCACCAGGTAGCCCTGCCGCGCGATCAATTCGTGAAAGAGCCGTCCATTGCCACCCCAGGAATCGTGCACCAGCGTCGAGGCCGGCTCGCCGTAGACGTTCACCAGCACCGGATACTTCTTCTTCGGATCGAAGTCCGGCGGCCGGATCATGTAGCCATCCAGCGTCACACCATTTGCGACCTTCACCTTGAAGAATTCGGTGTCTGGATTTTTGCCGTCCTCTTCGCCAATGAGCGGCTCAACCTTCTTCGCCAGCGCGGCATTGTCTTCGAGCACACGCACCTGCTTATGATCCGGCAGGCTCACGATCGAGATCCGCATGGGCCGGTTGAAGCTGCTGTAACGCTCGACAGCCCACTTCCCATTCGGCGCAATGTCATACGCATGCATACCCGGCTCATCGGCCGGGGTCACGCGCTCCGGCGCGCCCGTGCCATCAAGCCGTGAACGATAGAGATAGAGCCGCACGGAGTCATCCGGCGAAGCCGAGAAATAAAGCCATCCGGATGCTGCGTCGATCGCCTCCGGCTGCAGAATATCGCCTTGGAAGTTCGTTACCAGCGCAGGCTTCCCCGTCTCGCGATTCACGCGATAGGCGTGACGCCAACCATCGCGCTCGCTCACCCACAGCAGGTCAGCCGGATGCTTTTCATCCTTACCGGACCGGTCTCCGATGGGCGCAAGCGGCGAGTCATCGACCCATGCCTTGTCTGTATCTTCGAAGAACGGCTTCACCTCGCCGCTCTTCGCTTCAGCCAGCAGAATCTTCGCGTCGTTCTGCAGGCGATTGAAGTACTCGACCATGACCTGACTCGAGTTCCCTGCCCATTCCATCTGCGCGATGTAGTGATTGCGTGGATCGCCGTCAAGCTTCAGCCATATCGTCGGGCCGCCATCGACGGATACGACGCCGGCGCGCACCGCGGAATTGGTGGTGCCGGGCTGCGGATACTTGTACTGCATCAGCTGCGGATACTCGGCGGCCGTGTCATTGATGAGCGTGTATTCGCCTACACCCGACTGGTCGAACTGCCAGTAGGCGATGGAACGGCTGTCCGGGCTCCAGCGAAAGCAGTCGCGCAGCGCAAGCTCTTCCTCGGATACCCAGTCAGAGGTGCCGTTGATGATGTCCTTGCTGCCATCGGTGGTGAGCTGCGTAATCTTCCCTGTTGCCAGCTCTTCCACGTAGAGGTTGTTCTCGCGCACCCAGGCCACACGCGTGCTGTCCGGCGAAATGGTCGCGAACATCAGCGACGATTCCGGTGCATCGCCGCCCAGTTTCGTCAGCTTGCCCGAGGCGACCTCGTACACCCAATAATCGCCGCGCGTATTGCGCCGCCACACCTTCTTCGAATTCGTAAAGACGAGCAGCTTCTGCTTGTCTGCCGACCAGGCATAGTCCTCAATGGTGAGCGGTGCGGACTTCCCTTCCGGCACGAGCTTTGCAGCGGCCACCAGGACGCTGCGACTGCCGGAGGCGGTGTCATAGGCCACAATGTCGATGCCTTTGCCGTCGGCGGCAGGCTCCAGAATGGTGTACGCGTCGCCGCCATTGAGCCACGCCAGCTGCACGTTTCTCGCGCCATAAGCATGCTTATTGAAGATGGCGTCGAGGCCCTGGGTAAGCTCCTGCTGCCGTGCATCCGGTGCGGCAGCGAAAGCGGAGACCGGTGCGGCGAACGGGACGACGCAACCCGAGCCGAGAGCAAAACCGAGAGCAAGCACACGTGCAGACAGGGACAAGGAAAATCCTCGCAGAAAAGAATTAGGGGAAACGCTTCTGATTCGCTCAAGTATATGCGCCGGATTTTCATCTGTTCGAGGGGTGCTCGCATGGAAATGCGCCCCTGTAAGATGATCTGTTCAGGTACCCGATGAAAACAGAACTGCTTTTCTCGCCCGCCGCCTCCGCCTCCACCGAACTGCTGGCCGTCTTCGCCGTTGACCGGAACCTCAGCAAAGAGAAGGACGCGAAGGCCGACCTCGTGCTTCTCTCGAGCGAGGCCGCGCTCACGAAAGCCGCGGCCTTCGTGCTCTCGACCGGCGAGTTCCGCGCCGATGGAAACGAGACGCTGCTGCTGCACGCGCCCGAAGGGCTGGCCGCAACAAGGCTGCTCATCGTAGGCCTCGGCAAGTCAGGTAAGGCCACGCTGCACGATCTGCGCCGTGCCGCCGGCACCGCGGTTCGCTTCGCCAAGCCGCGCAGCCTCAAGTCCATCGCGATTGCCCTGCCCCATACACTCGAAGCCGGCTTCGACGCTGCCGACGCGGCACGCGTGATCGCCGAGGGTGCGGTGATTGCCGACTTTGATTCGGACACCTATCGCACCGACCGCAAGGATCGCAGCCTCGATACGGTGAGCGTGCTCGCTGCGGAAGCCGCCGACAAACGCGCAGTGGAAGCCGCGCTGCGCGAAGGCTCCATCGTCGCAGAGTCGCAGAACTTCGCGCGTCAGCTCATCAACGAGCCCGGCAATCGTCTGACACCTACAGTCTTCGGGCAGAAGGCGGAGGAAGTCGCAAAGGAATTCGGACTGGCCTGCGAAGTGCACAGCACCGAGAAGCTGCGCGAGCTGCAGATGGGTGCGTTCCTCTCGGTGGCGCAGGGCTCGGAGGAGCCGCCCGCGCTGATCGTGATGCGCTACGAGCCGGAAGGCGCGCCTGCGGATGGTCCGGTCATCGGCCTCGTCGGCAAGGGCATCACCTTCGACTCGGGTGGCCTTTCGCTCAAGCCCGCGGACAGCATGGAGAAGATGAAGTACGACATGGCCGGCGGCGGCGCAATGCTGGGCGCCATGCGGGCCATCGCGCAGCTGAAGCCGAATGTGCGCGTGCTGTGCGTGATCTGCGCAACCGAAAACATGCCGGACGGCAAGGCACAGAAGCCCGGCGATGTGCAGATCGCGATGTCGGGCAAATCGATCGAGGTGCTGAACACTGACGCCGAAGGCCGCCTGGTGCTGGCCGATGGCCTCTTCTATGCGCGGCAGCTGGGCGCGACGCACCTGATCGATGCAGCCACGCTGACCGGCGCAGTCGCCATTGCACTTGGTCAGGTGAATGCGGGCGTCTTCACCAACGATGAAGAGACGTACGAGCACTTCACCGAGGCGGCGAAGATCACGGGTGAGAAGTTCTGGCGGCTGCCAGTAGAAGACGAATATCGCGACCAGATCCAGTCAGCCATCGCCGACATCCAGAACACCGGCAAGACCCGCTACGGCGGCGCGACGAACGCGGCCATGTTCCTGAAGGAATTTGTCGGCGAGACTCCCTGGGTGCATCTCGATATCGCCGGACTGGCCTGGCTCGATGCGGACAAATCCTTCATTGCACGTGGCCCGAGTGGCATTGCGGTGCGCACCATCACTGAGTGGGTCCGCAGCTACTCGAAATAAACTGCTTCACATGGAAAAGAAAACGCGGCACGCCAGAAGCGTGCCGCGTTTTCTTTGCACTAAAGTTGCGAGTTGCGCTCTAACTTGCCGCTTTGAGATGCTTGCCATCCGCAATCTCTTCGATAATCTTCTCGCTGAAAGCGGCAATGTCGTCAGGCTTCCTGCTGGTGATCAGGTTGCCGTCCAGCACCACCTGCCTGTCGACCCACTTCGCTCCCGCGTTGGTCAGGTCCGTTTTGATCGAAGGCCACGAGGTGATGGTGCGTCCCTTCACAGCATCAGCTTCGATCAAAGTCCACGGCCCGTGACAAATCGCGGCTATCGGCTTGCCCGAATGCGCGAAATCCTTCACAAAGCGCACCGCCTTCTCGTTGGTGCGCAGGTGGTCGGGATTGATGACGCCGCCGGGCAGAACCAGCGCGTCATAGTCCGAGGCATGCACGGCATCGAGGGTTTTATCCACACGAATGCTGTCGCCCCACTCTTTGAATTTCCAGGCCTTGATCGCTCCTGCGTTGGGCGCAATCACTTCCGTCAGCGCGCCTGCCTGATCGAGCGCCTTGCGCGGCTCCGTAAGTTCCACCTGCTCGACGCCATCGGTTGCGAGAAATGCGACCTTCTTGCCCTTGAGATTGACTGCCATGAACGGCTCCTTCTCAGAATTTGTATCCGCCACCGTGACAATTGCGCCATGCGGCAACCGGCGGCGTTTGCACGTTCTGAAAGGTAGGAATCGCACGCACGGACTCGCGTTGCCATCCGCCCACCATCTACCTGTGGATTCCGGATTTCATCCAGGATTCACCGCCCGCGGCCAACCCTGCACTGCGGCGATCTCTTCTAATGAGCCGTCACCTCAGACCTGTGCTTTTCGGAGTCCCACCGTGCGCTCAGGCACAATAAGAGGGAGCGGTCATGCCGTCCGGATCGGGATTTCTGGTCCAACCATTTCAATCCATTCACCCGTACGCGGAGGAAGAATGTCTCGCAAACCTGTAGCCCTGGCCCTGCTCACGCTCAGCGCGCTGTCCCTTACCGCCTGCAAATCGAACACCGTCCCCGTGCTTGGCGCGGGCAGCACCTTCGTCAACCCGGTGATGACGCGCTGGGTACAGGAGTTCTCGCAGAGCCATCCCAACGTCCAGATCAACTACCAGTCGATTGGCTCGGGCGCCGGTGTGCAGCAGGTGAAGGCGCAGACGGTGGATTTCGGCGCATCCGACGCGCCGCTCGCGGACAGCGCACTCGCCTCGATGAAGCCCGTCATCCAGATTCCCGAGTCGGCCGGCCCGGTCTGCATTACCTACAACCTGCCCGGACTGAGCCAGCCGCTGCAGCTTTCCAGCGAATCGCTGTCCGGAATCTTTCTCGGCACGATCAAGAGCTGGCAGGATCCGCGCATCGTCGCCGACAACCCGGGCGTAACACTGCCCAACCAGAACATCGTGGTGGTGCACCGCGCCGACGGCAGCGGCACGACCAACGCCTTCACCACCTACCTCTCCGCGGTGAGCCAGGACTGGCAGTCGAAGGTGGGTAAGGGCAATAACGTGAGCTGGCCCGTGGGTCTCGGCGGCAAAGGCAGCGAGGGCGTAACCGGCCAGCTGCGCCAGGCTCCTGGCGCGATCGGCTACGTCGAGCTGACCTACGCGCAGCAGAACAAGCTGCCGGTGGCGAAGATCAAGAACCAGGCGGGCAATTTCATCGCGCCTACCGCGCAGTCAACGACCGCCGCGATCAACGCCTTCAACGACGACCTCACGAAGGATCCCCGCACCCCGATCGTGAATCCTCCGGCGCACGCCTCCGACGCCTACCCGATCTCGACGCTGACCTTCCTGATCATCCCCAAGGATGGCGCCGGCAAGGACAAGCGGGCTGCGCTCAAGAGCTTTATTCAGTACATCATCGGCGACGGCCAGTCCGTGGCCGGATCCCTCAACTACGCCCCGCTGCCGGACGGCGTGAAACAGTACGATCAGCAGCAGCTGAACCAGATGACAGCCGATGGCCAGCCATTGCAGTAAGCTCGCTTCACGCAACGCAAGAGGCGCTCCCGTGGGAGCGCCTCTTGCTTCTTCGAACGACTGATTTGCAATTCTGATACGTTCCGCTCAAGATGCACCCATGCCTGCTCGCAGCGCTCTTTTCGCGCTCCTCCTGATCGCCCCGGTTTCCTGCACAGCTTTCGCGCAACAGCTTTCCGTGGCCGAGGCACAACAGCGCCTGCTGCACCTCAAAGCTGAAGACATGGATACCGATGTACCATCGACAATCCAGTCAGCGATCACGGCATTCAAAACAGCGCTCACTGCACAAACAGATGCAGTGCTGTCCAGGCTGCCGTTGCATGCTGGCGCGGATGTAGCACAGCGGCAGCTGAATGCCACGATGCCCACCCCATCGGTCGGCAAGATGCCGGACACGAAGCCAACATCCGATGCAACCTCGAATGCGCCTGAGGCAGGAGCGTACGGCGGCGAATTGCAAATCTCGGTCAGCCAGCCTCAGCCATCGTTGCTGCTGGCAGAGGAGAGCTTCAATATAGCCTGCGGCGACGACACGGTATTGCTGGCCTATAGCAACACCGGCGGCGCGTGGCGACGCATCCTGACATGGCAGAGCAAACCGTACGATCAGATCAGCGGCGCATTCGGAGACACCTATGAGGCCCGGCTTCTCCATCCGCAGCGCAATGGTCATCCGTTAGTGCTGGTCGTGCACGGAACACCGTGGTGCACCTCGACGATGAGCTCGTTCCACATGGACGTGTTGGAGCTGGGCGCTCCGCAGTCGAGCCAGCCCATCTGGCACGCGGACCATGGCTATCGCCGGCTGGATCTCGATCCACCGCTCACGCTCAAACTCACCGCTGACGGCTTCGAAATTCGAACCAGCGTAGAGAGCTCGGCAGACCGCATCTCGCGCAAAGGCGTCATGCGCTATGCCGTAGTTGATGCCCAGGTGCACCGTGTCGAACCCATCGCCATGAATGCGCACGACAGCGTGGAGGAGTGGCTCCAGATGCCGCGCAGCGAGGCCGCCGAGTTTGCCGATGACACGCCGGGCTCGCTTGCATGGAAGATGTTTCAGGATTTCACGTACGAGGGGAAGCCGAAGAACGCAAACATTGCTTTATCCACGGTTGGCGCCGTGCGCACCTGCAGGGAGGCGAAGGATCACTACCAGGCGGAGGTAACGAGCGAGATCTTCGACCCCACGGGAAAGGAGAAGGAGAAACCCGGCCCCGCCTACTTCGTCCAGCTAGGGGAAGTTCCCAACGGCTACCGCATCCACAGCGTGACACTACATCCAGATCCAACCTGCAGCGGAGCGGATATTATGGGTGGCGGCTCGTAAGGCATGGAGACCACCTACAGGGCAGCCAGCAGTTCGCCGACCACCACACAATTTCTGCCCTGGGCCTTGGCGCGGTAGAGCGCCGCGTCCGTCTGGGCCAGCAGCGGCTCGAAGATGCTGGCATCGCTGCCTTCGCAGACTACGGCGCCTACGCTGATGGTCACAGCCAGCTCGACTCCATCCACGGAGACGGGGGTCGAAGCCATGGCAATGCGGATATCCTCGCAGCGGCGTTCGACCACGGCGCGATCGCAGCCCGGAAGCACGATCAGGAACTCTTCCCCGCCGTATCGCCCGACCGCATCGACCTCGCGCACCGCGCTGCTCAACCGCCGGGCAACCTCGCAGAGAACGGCATCGCCGGCGGGATGGCCGTAAGTGTCGTTCAGGCGCTTGAAGTGATCCACATCGCACAGGACGAGCAGGGTCGGCTTTCCCGCCCGGGCTGTCTGCCGCAGCGCCTTCTCGGCGAAGGCGAGGATGGCGGGCCGGTTGCTGAGGCCCGTCAGCGAATCGTGGGTGGCCTTGTATTCCATCTCCTCGTGCGCGCGCATCAGCTTGCCCTCAAGCTCGAGGATGCGACGGCCGGTACGCAGCCGCGCCTTCAGTTCGGCGGGCGCGCACGGCTTTACGAGATAGTCGTCGGCGCCCGATTCGAGGCCGGCCACTACGTCTTCGCTGTTGTGGCGCGACGTGAGCAGGATGATGTAGACGTAGGAGCGCTCCTGCTGACGGCGGCGCACCTCGCGGCACAGCTCCGGCCCGTCGAGCTCCGGCATCATCCAGTCGATCAGCGCCAGGCGCGGCCCGTCGTCGCCGCAGAGAATCTCCGCAGCCTTCCGGCCGTCCTCGGCCACCACAACCTCATACCCGAATTGCTCGAGAGTCCGCTGCATCAGCCGTCGGCTGATGGGTTCGTCCTCCGCCAGTAGGATCTTCATTTTGCGTTTTCAGGACAAAGATAATCCAAAACCTGTTGGACGCTCACCAGTTCCTTTGCGAGATCGTCAAGGAGAACCTGGGTGCCGGCCAACTGGCCACCCTTCCCCATCTCCTCCAGGTGAGCGGCGAGCTCGGCCGCCCGGGTCGCCGAAAGATTGGAGAGCGCCCCCTTCATCATGTGTCCGATCCGCTGCACATCGGCTGCGTTCCGGTCATCGATGGCCCGCTGCAACATCTTGATATGGTTCGGGTAATCGGCGCGGAAGATCTCGTTCAGGTCTGCGAGCAGAGCACGGTCATCGTCGATCCGGTCGAGCAGCTGCGAAACGTCGATTGAGTGCTGGGGCTCCGACAGAGGTTCCGGCTCGGAGCCGGAAGCCAGCTTTTCAAGCAGGTACTGATCCAGCACTGCATCCAACTCATTCGGACGGATCGGCTTGGACAGGTATCCGTCCATGCCGGCGTCCATACACCGCTCCCGGTCACCGGTCATCGCCAGCGCGGTCATGGCGACTACCGGCTGATGGGCCCCGGTATCCTTTTCCCGCTCACGCAGTGCCACCGTGGCCTCAAAGCCATCCATCTCCGGCATCTGCATATCCATCAGCACCAGATCGTAGGCCCCCTGGTCGAGCGCCGTCAGCGCCTCTCGTCCATTCGCGACGACCGTGACCATGTGGTTTCGCTTTTCGAGCATGCGCGTGGCCAGTTTCTGATTGACCAGATTGTCTTCCGCTAGCAGGATCTTCAACGTGGTTCCCCCGGTCGCCTGTTCCCTCAGGCTATGACGTGTGACCAACGAAATCTGTTCGGTGACCTTCCGCGCCGTGAGCACATTGGCGATGGCTTCGCGGAGTTCCGCCTGCCGCACCGGCTTGAGCAGATAGGCGGCAATGCCCAGCTCTTCGCAGCGCTGCGCGTCCCCGCGCTGGCCGCCGGAGGTCAACATCATAATCGTCGAGGTCGGCAAACCCGAGAGTTCCTTGAGCCGTTCTACAAAATCGAACCCATCCATCCGGGGCATGTGCATGTCCGTGAGCACAAGCTGGAAGGGATCGTTTTCTTCCTTGGCGGCGGCAAACATCTCCAGCGCCTGCTGGCCGCCGGAAGCGGAAGCGGAGATCATGCCCCAGCGCGCCACTAGCCCCTCCAAGATGCGGCGGTTGGTGCGGTTGTCATCCACCAGCAGCACTTTGACGCCGGTAAGCACCGAGGGAGCGGTCACGGCGTGCGGAACGGTCGCGGCGTGCTCCGGCGCCCGCTCCAGTACGGCCGTAAAGTGAAAGCTCGAGCCCTTCCCGACTTCGCTTTCCACCCATAGCCGTCCGCCCATCATCGCCACCAGTCGCCGCGAGATGGTGAGCCCGAGCCCGGTTCCTCCATACTCGCGCGTGGTGGAGGAGTCGGCCTGGCTGAACGACTCGAAGATCGTCTCCAGCTTCGCGGGGGCGATCCCGATCCCTGTATCCGACACCGTGAACTGCAGTTGTACGCGCGAGTCCTCCGTGCTCTCAAGCCGGACGCGCAGTGCGACTTCGCCCTCCTCCGTAAACTTCACAGCATTGCCAATGAGGTTCAGGATCACCTGCCGCAGGCGGCCGGGATCGCCCTTCATCCAGCCAGGCACCTCCGAGCTGACGTCACAGAGCAGCTCGAGGCCCTTTTCATCCGCGCGGAGCGCTACGGTCTTGAGCGCGCCTTCGATGCACTCATGGAAATCGAAATCGATCGCCTCAAGGTCGATCTTGCCCGCATCGATCTTGGAAAAGTCGAGGATGTCGTTGATCACGTTCAGCAGAGCATCCGCAGAAAGCTTGACGGTATGTAAGTAATCTCGCTGCTCACGGTTCAGATCGGTCTCGAGCGCCAGGTCCGTCATACCGATGATGCCGTTCAACGGCGTGCGGATCTCGTGGCTCATGTTCGCCAGGAATTCGCTCTTGGCCTTATTGCTGTTCTCGGCGGCGAGAGCGCGCTCGACCTCCAGCTCCAGCCGATGCTGCTGCGCCATCAGCTCAAGCTCGATGGCCTGCAGGGCCAGCTTACGGTCGATCAGGGCCGAGATATAGACGAAGCCCAGCACGAAGATCGTGACCAGGCCGATGCCAAGCAGTCCGAGTGAAGAAATACTCACGGCATGCTTCAGGCTCGAAGGGTCGACCGGCATGGGCATAAAGGTGACCGCAGCCATGCCCACGTAATGCGTCACGGGAATGGCAAGCCCCATCACCACCGTGCAGGAGAGCTTCTTCACGCTGAACGACATCTTCTCGTCGCGATTGGAGAAGGTCATGAACAGCGCCGCGAAAGAGATCACCACCGCAAGCACGATGGAAAGGGCCAGAATGCGCGGATTGTAGTGATGCATCGCCGGCATCCGCATCGCATCCATGCCGATGTAGTGCATGCTGGCAATGCCGCCGCCCATAAAAAGGCTGCCCACCGTGGCGGAAAGCAGGGTCATCCTCCGGCGGCTGACCACGAACAGCGCTACTGCGGAAGCGGCCACCGCCGCCAGGATCGAAAGCAGAACCGTCGGCCAGTCATAGAGAACCGGGAACGGAAGCTGGTACGCTTCCATGCCCACGTAGTGCATGGACCAGATGCCAAAGCCGAGGGCAAAAGCCCCTCCGCAGAGCCAGGCGGTGCGGGCAAACCCGGTGGATTCGGTGATTCGCCCTGCAAGGTCAAGAGCTGCATATGCGGCGAGAAGAGCGATTGCAATAGAAGCGGCGACGAGGCCGTAGTTATAACTTCCCGTCAGCACAGCAGCTTGATCCATAAAAGAGGTTCCTCGGAATATCTCCAAGGTAACCCCTTTTCACGGTTACGATCTAACACATTCGTGGCATCGCCTATGGCATCACAGGGTAGGACATCACGGGCGATACAACTTCAGCAGTTCTAAAACAGGAATCGGCCGGTAAATATCAGCGCGTGATTATAGGCGTGATATTCGGAGGTCGCTATCTGCATGCCGCCGCCAAAGGAAAAGCCGGGACGGCTCTTCGGATCCTGAGGATGGATCTTGAGCTTGCCGAAGGTAATGCCTGGCTCGAGAAAGTTCTGCATCTTGCCGTCGGTTTTGCCCGCAAAGAACCAGGTCGCGTTCGATTCGAGCTCTGGGATGACGTATTTTGCCAGTCGATACTGCGCCGTCGTATTCCACGCCAGCGTCCGGCCAAGCTGTTCGCCCTGGGCCGTAGGCAGATTCGCACCCACCGTGGAGATCACGTCGAAGTGGCCGAAGCCTTTACCTCCGGCAATCGTCGGCAGGATGGCCGCGTCCGCGCTGCCGTTGCTGTAGCTGCCGGTCGGAATCGAAGCACCAAGCAGCAGGCTGAGCAGGTAGTTGCCGTGTTCCTCGTTGCCGCTCAGAAGGCGGTATTTATAGAGGAACTGCGCGTCGCCGAATCCATCCTTCGCCGTCTTCACGTTGTGCTCGATATACGGCGGGTAGTAGAAATCGAACTCGCTGTGAAGCCCGGGGATGAGGTTCAGTCCCTTACTGTTGCCGTAGTTCCAGGTATCGGTGTGGGTGGGCGTGATCTGGCGTGCAAAATCGGCACGAAAGACCTGGATCAGCATGGGATATGGCTGGTTGAGCGGCACACTCCAGCCCGGCTGCTGCGACTGCTCCTGTGAAGCACGCTGCTGCCAGCGCTCAAAAAAGTTAGTTTGTGCGGTAAGTGATCGAAGGGGAAGGAAGCAAAACAATAAGACAAATGAGATAGGAAAGTACTTATTGCGCAAGCTGGCGGGCTCCAATACGAAAGTGAAACAGCGGAGCCCACAGTACGTTCCCACGTATTAGAAACACATCACCCATAGGGTGGAGGTTCAGCTCCACCCTATGGCGCCTTACATGACTTCGGGTGCGTCGATGCCCAGCCAGTCGAGAGCGCGGATCAGCTCACGCTGCGCCACTGCCGCCGTCGCCAGCAGGAGCGCCTTGCGGGCCGGATCCGCCTCGGTCAGGATGTGGTTCTTCTTGTAGAAGCCGCTGAACTCCTGCGCGAGCTGGAACGCATGCTTCGCAAGGTACGCCGGCTCCGCCGTGGCGATGCACTGCTCGAGCAGCAGCGAGGTCTTGGACGCGCGCAGCCAGACCTGCCAGATGCTCGCACCCTCTTCCCCGGCAAGATAAGGCGTAGGATCGATGCCTGCCACCGCAGCCAACGCGGCTTCCGGCGTCGTCTCCGCCTTGCGGAAGATGCTGCGCGTGCGCACCACGGCGTACTGAAGATAGGGGCCGGTCTCACCCTCGAAGCTCAGCGCGTCCTTGAAGTCAAAGGCAATAACCGTATTGCGCGTGTACTTCAGCATGAAGTAGCGCAATGCGCCGACGGCAACCGCCCGGGCAGTCGACTGGCGCTCGGCGTCATCGAGCTCGGGATGGCGCTCAACGACCTCAGCCAGCGTGGCGGCGATGAGCTTGTCGATGAGGTCGTCAGCCTTGACTCCGAAGCCCTTGCGGCCCGAGACCTCGATGTACGGGCGCGCCTGGTCTTCTTCGGAAACGGTGTAGCCGAGGTCCATGGCGCAGCGGGGGGTCAGCGCGACCATTTCATAGGAGAAGTGCGTGTAGCGCGCCGCCTGCTCGGTGTAACCCATACCGCGCAGCGCCTCGATGACGTTGGCCTGCGGATCGGCCTGGCGCGAATCGATGACGTTATAGATCGCCGTTGCGCCGCCGAAGTGCGGGTGGTCGGCCTCGCCCGTCTCGGCCGAGATCCAACACTCGTGATCGGGATAGGTGAAGAAGCGGTTGTAGGCAAAGTCGCGGCCCAGCAGGCCAAACTTCCACAGGTGGTAGGCGATGTCCTTACCGACATAAGTCACGGTGCCGTTCGAGCGCACGATCACCTTGGCGTCCTCATCGGGACCTTCGGTCACGGCTTCGGTGTCTGTTTTCGATCCGGGGCGCCGCATCACCCAGCAGCCCTTGTTCTTGCCTTCAGTCTCGAAATAGAGCACGCCGCGCTCCTTAAGCTGCTCGAAGGCCAGATCCCAGAAGTGCAGGTGCAGAATCTCGCTCTCGCGGGGCAGCAGGTCGTACTCGATGTCGAGGCGCAGCATGGTCTCGAGATGGCGGCGCAGCACGGCCGTCGAGATACGATCGGCGATCTCCGCCGTCTCGTTGCCGCCATGCTCGATCAGGTGCAGGGTATCGAGGCGAATTTTCTTGCGCGCGGCCTTCTCAGTCTCCTCGGCGTCGTACCACTGCGAGACGCGGGCATAGAGATCCCAGCAGTAGTAGTCGATGCGTGTGCCATCGGCGGCAAGCTGAGTCATCAGCGCTTCCACCTCGGAGAGCGACTTCTTCTCGAGCTGGGTCAGGCCAACAACGATGTCCGCGACCTGCACGCCGGTGTTGTCGATGTAGTTCTGCACATCGACTTTCTGGCCGGCGGCGCGCAGCAGGCGGACGAAGGTGTCGCCAAGGATGGCGTTGCGCAGGTGGCCGACGTGCGCGGCCTTGTTCGGGTTGATGCTGGTGTGCTCGACGAGCGAGTGGATCTCGGACTGGCCAAGTGTTACCTCGCCGGCCGCGGCAAGGTCTTTCGCCAGCGCGCCGCGATCGAGCCGGGCGTTGATGTAACCGGCTCCGGCGACCTCGAAACCCGCAAATCCTGGAACTTCACCCAGCGCCGCAACGATCTCTTCGGCAATCTTCTTCGGAGCCTTGCGCAGCTTGCGGGCCAGCTCAAAGGCCAGCGGCGTGGCGAATTCGCCAAAGGCAATCTCGGGTGGCTGCTCAATGACAATGGCGTCGAGCTTGACCTCGTAAAGTTCGAAGAGGACCGCAAGGAGGCGGTCGGAAAGGGCTTTCTGCTGCTTTAAATACACGCGATTCACCAGCCCGGAAGGGCTTCAAAAGATGGATTTTGCTTCAAAATCTGCCCTTTGAGTTTATCAGGGGGCTTTTCTCCGATCGGGTCGGCAACCCACGTGGCCGCCGACCTCGACTAAGCCCTGCAACTCCTTTAACCTGAAGAGTCGAGCACACAAACCCAGGTTTGTGACTGCACTCTTTTTGCCCATGTCGAACAAGTTTTATCTCACTACGCCGATCTACTACGTCAACGCGCGTCCGCACATCGGGACCACGTACACCACCGTTGTGGCCGACGCCATCGCCCGCCGCAAGCGCGCCCTCGGCTTCGAAACCTGGTTCCTGACCGGCACCGACGAGCACGGCCAGAAGATCGAGCGCTCGGCCGAGAAGGCCGGGCTGAGCCCGCAGGCATTCACTGATAAGGTTTCGGCGCAGTTCAAGGCCCTGTGGGACCGGATGGGCCTCACCTACGACGACTACATCCGCACCACCGAGCCGCGCCACACCCGCGCCGTTCAGAAGCTCTTCGCCCTGCTGCGCGACAAGGGCTTCATCTATAAGGACACCTACACCGGCCAGTACTGCGTCTCCGATGAGGCCTTCGTCGATGTGCCTCCGGGCGCGCCCTGCCCCGACTGCGGCCGCATCACCGAGACCGTCTCCGAAGAGAATTACTTTTTTAAGCTTTCAGCGTTTGAGCGCCCGCTGCTCGAGCTCTTCGAGTCGCAGCCGGAGTTCATCCAGCCCGCCACGCGCCGCAACGAGGTCATGTCCTTCGTCAAAGCCGGTCTGAAAGACCTCTCGGTCAGCCGCACCAGCTTCACCTGGGGCATCCCGGTGCCGGGCGACGAAAAGCACGTCATCTACGTGTGGATGGACGCGCTGGCCAACTACATTACGGCGCTTGGCTGGGGTTCGGACGATACCTCGAAGTTCGAGAAGTTCTGGCCCACCGACCTGCACATCGTCGGCAAGGAGATCACGCGCTTCCACTGCGTCTACTGGCCGGCCTTCCTGATGGCCGCCGGTCTGCCGCTGCCAAAGTCGATCGTCGGCCACGGCTGGCTGCTCTTTGAAGAGAGCAAGATGTCGAAGTCGCGCGGCAATATCGTACGCGCGGAGACCATCCTCGAAGTCCTCGGGGCCGATGCCCTGCGCTACTTCCTGCTGCGCGAGATCGTCTTCGGGCAGGACGGTAACTTCTCCTTCGACGCGCTGGTCCAGCGCTACAATTCGGACCTTGCCAACGGCTACGGCAACCTCGTGAGCCGCACACTGGCGATGATCGGCAAGTATTTCGATGGAGTGGTCCCTGCGCCCGAACCTTACCCTGATTCGGACCATGCAACTGCCGGGAATCAGGTTGGCAAGCAAGCCTATCTTTCGGAGAGATTTCCCGAGATAGCAGAGAAGTTTAACGAGGAGTTCGAAAAACTAGATTTTTCCCGTGCGGTGGCCACACTTTGGGGATTTATCTCTGAGGTGGACGTCTTCATCACGGCAGAAGCTCCGTGGAAGTTAGCTTCGTCCGAAAATGAACTACTTCGCTATCAGCTCGCGACTGTGCTCTACACCGCCGCTGAGGCCATCCGCATCCTCACCGCGCTGGTTTATCCCGTAATTCCCGATGCCGCCGCCAAGGTATGGGCCCAGCTCGGCCTGGGCGATATCCGCACCACAGATTTGAAGAACCTTGCATGGGGAGGCCTGCAGCCGGGCACGAAGCTCGGCGAACTGGGCCCGGTCTTCCCCCGCGCAGAAAAGGACGCTGTCGACCGTATGAAGCAGATCGAAGAAGAGAACAACTCCGCCGCAGCAGCGGCTGCACCCGTGGCCGAAACGCCGAAGGTGGCCGAAACTCCCACCGCCCCCGCAGAACACCCCTCGCGGCTGAAGTCCGCGCTCGAAGGCCTGGCCACGGCCATCTCCGAGTCCACCTCGGAATCGGCCGCCATCACCGCGCTCGAGACCTTTGTCGAGAACAACATCGGCGATGGCGCTGCGGAAGCCGCGCCTGCTGGTCCGGCCTACCCCGAGCGCAGCCCCGAGATCACCATCGACGACTTCATCAAGGTGGACCTGCGCGTCGCCCAAATCAAGGTTGCCGAACGCGTTCCCAAGGCTGATAAGCTCCTGCGCCTCGAGGTCGACCTGGGCTACGAGCAGCGCCAGATCCTGGCTGGACTCGCCGAAACTTACGCCCCCGAGTCGCTGGTTGGACGCAAGGTGGTCATCGTGGCCAACCTCGCTCCGCGCAAGCTCCGTGGCTTCGAGTCGAACGGCATGGTCGTCGCCGCCTCGCTCGAGGGCGGCAAGCCCGCTCTGGCTGCCTTTATCGAGGACATCGAGATCGGCGCACGCCTGAAGTAAGCATGATCGACTCCCACGCCCATCTCGACAGCACCCGCTACGCGGAGGACCGCGACGCGCTCCTCCGCCGCGCGCATGAGGCGGGCGTCCGCGCCATCCTCTCGATCGGCATCGGCGACGGGCCGGACACCATGCACGAGGCCCTCGATATCGCCCGTAAGTATGCAGGCAAACCGGGTGTCCCGAAAATTTTCGCCTCGGCCGGGGTCCATCCGCAGGATATTCCGCAGCTCGATAACGCGGCTTGCACCAAGCTCGACGAACTCCTGCAGGCGCCCGAAGTCATCGCCTGCGGCGAGATCGGCCTGGACTACTACCATCCTGAGAACGCCCCGCGGGAGGTGCAGATGGCGGCCTTCTCGCGCCAGATGGAGATCGCCGCTTCGCGCAAGAAGCCGATCATCATTCACTGCCGCCCGTCCGACGGCTCGGCGAACGCCTGGGACGACACGCTGGCCCAGCTCGAAGCCGAATGGCGTCCGACCGGTCTCGGCGGCATCCTACACTGCTTCACCGGCGAACTTCACCATGCTCAACAGGCCCTCGACCTCGGCTTCCTGATCTCGTTCGCTGGCAATTCGACCTACCCCAAGGCGCAGCCCATCCGCGATGTGATGGCCGAGCTGCCGCTCGAACACATGCTCATTGAGACCGACGCGCCCTTCCTTGCGCCGATTCCCAACCGCGGCAAGCGCAACGAGCCGGCATGGGTGGCGGAAGTGGCACGCACCGTTGCGGCGGTCAAGCGCATCTCTCCAGAAGAAGCCGCTTTCGGTACCACGCAAAATTTTTATCGCCTTTTCCGCACCGCAGCTGGTCAGGAATTTCCCGCCTGAGCGCGGATTCCACCCTTCGGGCGGATAATCTAATAAGAAACGAACAGATACTCTGAAAAGAGACGGAGCAGCGTAATGGCAGCAGATAATTCATTTGACATCGTCTCCAAAGTCGATGTGCAGGAAGTTCGCAATGCGATCGATCAGGCGGTGAAGGAAGTTCGTGCCCGCTTCGATCTGAAGGATTCGAAGTCCGAGATCAAGCTTGAAAACGAGGATAAGGACATCCAGCTGGCCAGCGAGAACGAGTACAAGCTCGACGCGGTGAAGGAAATCCTCTCGCAGAAGATGGTCAAGCGCGGCATTCCGCTCAAGAACCTCGAGTACGGCAAGGTTGAGCCGGCGACGGGATCGAGCGTCCGCCAGAAGGTAACCCTGCAGCAGGGCGTGCCCTCCGAGAAGGCCAAGGAGATCGTCCGGGTCATCAAGGACTCGAAGAAGAAGGTTCAGGCCACGATCCAGGGCGACACCGTCCGCATCACCGGCAAGGATCGCGATACTCTACAGGAAGTGATCGCGCTGCTGAGGGGTAAGGACTTCGGCATCGATCTTCAGTTCACGAACTTCCGTTCCAACTAGTTCTCTTATTCACTTTTCCAGGCGACCGGAAAGACAGCGAGTATCAGCCCGAGTGAGCACACTGGCCATAGCAACGGCAAAAGAAGTCTTTGACCTGCTGCACGACGACCTTCGCGCCATCGAACGCGAATTCGAGGCCGATGCTGTCTCATCCGTCGCCGTCATCACCCAGATCTCCGGCTATCTGCGCGAGGGCGGCGGCAAGCGCCTCCGTCCTTCGCTGTTGCTGCTCTCTGCGCGCGCCCAGGGCTTTTCGGGCCACGCCATGGTCCGCCTCGGCGCCGTCGTCGAAATGGTCCACACCGCCACGCTGGTGCACGACGACATCATCGATGCCGCCGACACCCGCCGCGGACGCCCCTCGGCCAACACCACCTGGGGCAACGGCAAATGCGTCCTCGCCGGTGACTGGCTTTACATGCAGGCCTTCCGCGTGGCGCTCGAGGAGCGCAATTTCCGCATCCTCGATCTGCTGATCGGCCTGACCCAGCAGATGGTCGAAGGCGAACTGCTCCAGATGGAGAAGCTCGGCCTTTGTATCGGTGAGAGCGACTACAACGCACTCATCTACCGCAAGACCGCCTGCCTCTTTGAAGTCTCGATGCGTCTCGGCGCGGTGCTGGCCGGAATTCCTAAATCGCAAACGAATGGCCACGCTGCCTCCGATACACCTTCCGAAGCCGAAGAGCGGATGGGCGAGTACGGCCGCGCGCTGGGCATGGCCTTCCAGATCGTCGACGACGTACTCGACCTGACCGCCTCGGAAGAGGTCCTGGGCAAGCCGGTGGCGAGCGACCTGCGCGAGGGCAAGGCTACTCTGGCCGTCATCCACGCGCTCGAGAACGGCTCAGAGGAAGATCGCCAGGCCATCCGCACGGTCCTCGAGGACCGCGACTTCCATCGCGTGACCCACACGCAGATTCTCGCCATCCTGGAACGCCATGGCTCGATCGAGTATGCGATGAACATCGCGCTCGAATACGCCGAGACCGCCCGCCAGGCCCTCAGCTTCCTGCCCGAGTCGGACTACAAGCGAGCCCTGCTGTGGGTACCGGACTTCGTCGTCGCGCGCGACCGATAGCGCCACCGGAGTTCTTCTTTTCAGCCCGATCGCCATGCGGTCGGGCTTTCCTGCTTCTGCGCTGTATCAGTTCGCTTGCCTGCGATACAGTTCTTGCCATGTCCGGATTCTTCCAACGGCGGCGAGCTTTGACCGCCGCATGCGTTCTGCTGCTGATTGCTGCCTTTGCCGCCCAGATGATCCACGCCGTCCGTGGCCAGTCCCTCACCTGGGACGAGGACAACCACATTTTCGCCGGCTATATGAGCTGGAAGACCGGCGACTTTGGCCTGAACCCCGAGCACCCTCCGCTGGTAAAGCTGGTGGCCACACTTCCGCTGCTGCCGCTGCCGCTCCATGTGCCCAAGCTGCAGGGCCGGTTCTTCAAAACCGAGTCGTACCTCAGCGGCCGCACCTTTCTCTTCGGCAACGGCCCGCAGTATCCCGTAAACACGCTCGTCTTTCGTGTGCGCATGGCCGCGATGAGCCTTACGCTGCTGATGGCGCTGCTTGTCTTCCTCGCAGCGCAGGAGATGTTCTCGACTGAAGCCGGGCTGCTGGCGCTCACGCTTCTGGTCTTCGAACCGAGCATCGTGGCACACGGCGCGTATGTGACGACCGACTCCGGCGTCTCGTGCTTTCTCTTCGCCACGGTGTACGCGCTCTATCGATACATCCAGCGGCCAACGTGGACGCGCCTGTGTGTAACCGCGCTGGCTGCCGGACTCGCGCTCGCGAGCAAACACTCGGCCGTGCTGTTAGCCCCGATTCTCTTCCTGCTGCTATGCGGTGTACTTCTGTTGAGCCGCCTGCGCCGCAATGAGAGCAGGCCGTTGCAGCTACCGGGAGCAAAGCAGCTGGCCATAGCAGCTGCCGTCATCACCTTGCTGGGATGCGCGGTGCTCTGGGCCTTCTACGGATTCCGCTACTCCGCACGCCCTGCGCCACTGGCGCTTGCGCCCACGCTCGCCGATTACACGCATCCACTGCGGCCGCTCGAAGCGCACGGCATCCTGCTCTTCGCAAAGCTTCATCTTTTGCCGGAGTCCTGGCTCTATGGACTGACCGATGTCCGCGCCATGGCCAACGGTATGCAGAGCTTCGTGCTGGGCAAGGTGTACGAACACGGCGTGTGGTTCTATTTCCCTGTCGTCTTCGTGCTCAAGTCGACGCTGGGCTTCCTTGCGCTCTTCGTGCTCGCGCTTGCGGCATGGCTCACCGGCAGGCTGCGCCGTCCGCTCGAAACACTCTTCCTGCTGCTTCCGCCTGCGATCTACTTCTTCGTCGCCATGACGTCCAGCCTGAACATCGGCGCACGCCACATTCTGCCTGTCTGGGTATTTCTCTCGGTCTTCGTCGCGGGCGCGACACTGAGCTTGGCCCGGCAAAGCCGCGTATGGACAGGCGTAATCCTTGCACTGGCCGCGCTGCACGTGATCTCCTCCCTGCGCGCCTATCCCAACGACATTGCCTACGCCAACGAACTATGGGGCGGACCTGCGAAGACGCATCTCTATCTGAACGATTCGAACACCGACTGGGGCCAGCAGCTGATCGACGTGAAGAAGTATGTCGACGAGCACCACATCGCCGATTGCTGGTTCGCCTATTTCGTACAGCCCTTCGTGGACTTTCACAGCTATGGCATCCCCTGCCGGCCTCTCCCCACGCCTGACACCATGAGCGTGGATGAGCAGTACACGGTGCCTCCCGTCATTCACGGGCCGGTTTTTCTGAGTGCCGGAAGCTGGACAGGCTTCGAATACGGATCCGTGATCCTGAGCCCGTATCGCGGCTTTGAGGCGATCAAACCGGATGCGCTCATCGATGACGGCGTGCTCGTCTACAACGGAACCTATAATGTCCCTCTCGCTGCCGCGACGATTCAGGTACAGAAATCTCAGGATGCACTTGCCGCAAAGCACGTATCTGATGCTGTAAGCGAAGCGCAGGCCGCGGTCGAGCAGGCGCCTGAAGATTTCTCGCCCAACGTGGCTCTGGGAGATGCTGAATCCGCAGCAGGCGATACGGCTGCCGCACGTGCCGCGTATGAAAAAGCAGTCGTCATCGCGCACACCATGGAGCCGCAGGGACAGGATCTCTGGCTGCCTCAGCTTGCAGCGAAACTCCAGGGATT
>NZ_JASGFD010000061.1:0-27358 GCF_047605705.1 Silvibacterium sp.
CAGGAAGGCGACCTTGCGGCCTTCGAGATTGCCAAGGATGAAGGCGTCGCTGGGATCGCCGAAGGGGGTTTCCACGCGGACTTCGCGCACTTCCGTCAAGCCGGGCATGGCGTAAAGGCCGCTGCCGCCGATGATTCCAATCTCTGCCTGTTGCAAATTCATGCTCCACCGCGCCGGGCGCGGGCGTTAGGGTTGGGGACAAAAAAACGAAGCTCCAGTATAAATCCGCTACTGTTTCGCGCAGGGCGCTGCTGCGCGCAGGGCGGTTCGCCTTCGGCCTCCGCTCCCGCTGGTCGCGATCCGGAGAAAACTCTCGACGCAGGAGTCATGTGTGCCTCAGACTGCTGGGCGAGGTGAACCCATGCACCTTTCGACTCAGCGTGTGGGCATCGGTGCGATGCTCGCGACCTTCGTGTTGTCTTTCGGCAGCGTCATATGGACTGCCGGCTGCTCGTCTCACGCCTCGGCTCCGCCGCCCGAGGGAAGCGCGGCTCCTGTGGCAGCGGCTCCTCAACCCGCGGCGCCTGTACCATCGCCTCCCGAGTCTGCCCCGCAAGCTCCGGAGACAGCGGCGGCGTCTCCGGAACCGCCTCCACCTCATCCGTCGGGCTCAGCAGGTCCCTCGCGAGCTCATCACGCCCGCGCGCCGGAACGTGTGGACACACATCAGGCGGTCGAATCAGCCGCTCCACCTTCGTCTCTCGGCTAATACGCGTTGGGCGATGCGGTCGAGGCGTGGAAGAACTCGCTCAAAACCGGCGGGATCGAATATTCCGTGCCGCCTACGATGACGGCGCAGGTGAAGTCGTCGGTGACGGTGAATATCCACGGCTACCAGGATGCGAAGGCGCAATCGCTTCCCAACGTGACGGGAAGCGAACAGCTGAAGGTGTCTTCGAGGATGAAGGTGGAGCTCTACGCTCCGGCCAGTCCCGGGGAGTTCACCATCCAACCCACCTCGGGCGACGCCATTCAGTTCGTGCCGAACGACGGGCACGCTACCTGGAGCTGGGATGTGACGCCGACGAACGAGGCCGCAAACCAGCAGCTGGCCATCCGTGTCTCACTGGTCTACCAGCAGGGAGAGAACGCGCCGGTAACCGAGATCGTAGAGGAAAAGGACTACACCGTCAGCGTCACGGTGCAGAGTCTGTGGTTCACCGTCAAACAGGCGTTCTGGCAGAGACCGCTGGCGTGGTTCCAGTACATGCTGCCCGGCGGCGCGGGATGGGGAGCGCTTGCGGCCCTGGTGGGCGCGATCGGCGGCCTCGGTATCTGGAAGCGGAAGAAGAAAAAGAAGACGGCGAAGGCCGCAGCCGGAGCTGCGAAAGGCGGCGGCTCCGCATGAATTTCATTCCGAACTTATCCACCTGATTGTGAACATCGCAAGCATTCTCTACGTCATACCTCAGTGGGATTCTTCGCACGGGCCCGGGCACACACCCTTCGTGAGGCTCGCGTGACGGTCCTAAGACGCTGTGGAGGTTGCTGTTTGGCTGAAAGATGTGTGCGCAGAGGATCGGGTGGGGCGAGTCTTCGTAAAGGCGTTCTGGGAGCGGCAATCCTGATCTGCGGATCGCCGTGGCTGTTGGGCCAGAGCTTTTCGTCGAATGCTACCGATACGCAGCCGGCGCCCGATTCCTCGGCCCCCAACGCCCCCCAGAGCGCTCCCTCGAATGCGTCGTCCACAGACGCGCCTTCTGATCCCGGCCGTTCGTTTCATCGTGGCGATGTCTCGCCTGATTCTCCGGGCCCGCACGCCGACGGAGCCGGTCCCGGTGGACCGCGTCATGGCGAGGTCCACGGCGGTGAGTCGAACTCTGTCGACTGGTCGCGCTTTTTCTCGAACATGTTGCAGAGCACGGCCCGCGCCGCGCTTCCGCGCGCCGGAGCGGGGGGAGGAGGCAGTTTCGGAAGTGCTCCTAACTTGTCTCAGGATTCGGGCGGCGGCATGGGGGCCGAAAACGCCGGAGGTTCCGGCATGGGCAGCTTTCAGAGCGGCGGATTTTCGAGCAATCAGGCAGGCGGCGGCCAGATGGGCGGTGGCCAAATGTCTGGCGGCATGGGCGGCGGTCCCGGCGGTGGCGGCATGGGTGGTGGCGCAGGCATGGGCCGCATGAACATGTTCAGCCTCGGCAACAATGTCATGCGTTCCTTTGCGGCGTCGACCAGCGGTCCGCTCGGGGAATCCTTCAATATGCTGGCTCGCGGGTCGAGCCTCAACGGGCCCGGTATGTCGACCTCGATGAAAACGGGCGGGCTGAACCTGAACCTCTCCGGCTCGGTGCAGGGATTGTGGGGCGGATCGGGCGGCGGGAACGGCGGGGGTCAGGGCGGCGACGGTCAGAGCATGTTCAGCGACAACAGCAGTGGCGGATTCGGACAGGGTGGCGGCCACGGCGGCCCGGGAGGCGGTCATGGGGGCGGCCCGGGGCTGGGGCTCGCGCTGCACATGAAGTTCTGATAGCCGGATCGCGCGCCGGTACGCCTGCCGCATCCGGTGTCATCCCGACCGTGCAGTTTGGCCCGCACATTCAGGGCGTTCTGAAAGGAACAGCCTCACTGCAGGTTCCTCCACTGCGCTACGCTCCGGTCGGAATGACAACGGCTAAGCAAAGGGGTGGCTGCAAGCGTATCTGTCGATACAGCTCAGCGGGCTGGCAGTGCGGCCCGCATCACGCCGCTTCCGGCGAGGAAGCGGGTCAGCGGCGCGGTCAGCCCATCAGAGTTATTTTCGGGGACTGGAGACGATGCGATGACCTGTCCCGCAGCGGAGCTCTGCTGGGCTCCAGTGATCAGGAATCCGAGCTTGCGGGCCAGCGTCAGGTCGAAGCTCTCGCTGACGAAGACCGTCCGTCCGGTCGTGGAGATGAGCACCGGTCCTTCGTTTGTCTTGTAGATCTGCTCGGTGGTATCCGCTTCCTCTCCGGAATCGCGGGCTACGCCGGAGAACTGCTTGTCGAGTTCGCTGGCGTACATCTTCGCGAAGGCCTGCGCTGCGGCCTCCGATTTCCACTGCGAGAGGTAGAGCAGGCCGATCGAGCCGGTTGAGTTC
This sequence comes from Silvibacterium sp., assembly GCF_047605705.1. NCBI lineage: Bacteria > Pseudomonadati > Acidobacteriota > Terriglobia > Terriglobales > Acidobacteriaceae > Silvibacterium > Silvibacterium sp. Next base: position 3,056 of record NZ_JASGFD010000061.1, read on the forward strand.
TTATCCGCTGAATTTTTCTTCTGTGCCGCATAGTAGATGCCACCATCCCAGGCGGGTGTCAGCGCTGCCGCCATCTCGGGGCCGCCAAAGAGTTCCGAGAGAATGCGGACATCGATCTGCCCCATCACGCCGATGTCATAGGGCGCGTAATCGGCGTCGAGCAGGGGATGGATATCCGGCATCCTCAGCACCGGTACCTTTACCTTGCGTTCGTAGGCGTGTGGATTCATGATCTCGTAGCTCGAAGACGGCGGATGCTCGAGGACGCCGGCGAAAGCTCCCTGCGCTCCTTTATCGGCGAGCATATCCACCTCGAACTTGAGGCCTTCGCGATAGGGAAAGAGCAGCGATTCCTGCAGGAGCAGGGGCGCGCGGCTGAGCACCGGCGAGTCGGAGTCTGCGCCCTGCTCGTCAGCGCGCTGCTTGATGAGCTCCGGGTTGGTCAGGATGCTCTGCCCGGCCGGCTTCAGGCTGTAATCGACGAGTACGGCCATGGCCTGGCCTTCGAGCACGGCCTCGCGCGCCGTATCCTGCTCGTCCAGCTCGATGTGGTGGTTGTCGTCGGCCACGTCGCGGGAGATGGTCTCCGCGGTGTCGGAGTCTTCCCATTTCTCGAGGTTGAGCTTCTGGTCCTGCATGGCGTGTGTCAGCTCATGCGCAAGCACCGGCTTTTGCTGCTCAGGATCGATCCAGTCGAGCAGGTTCACGGTCTTGGTCTTGGAATCGTAGTAGCCGGCGATCTGCTCCTTGAGCAGGCTCACGAGAAAAGGCTGTAGGTGAAAGCTCTCGTCGAGCAGGCCGAACTTCTTGAGCACGATCTCGGAACGCTCCATGCGCTTGGCGTCCTTATCGTCCTTCATCTTTTCGACCAGATATTTTTCCACCTCGTCGCGGGTGGTCAGGCGGCGCTTCACCTTGCTCTTGATGGCGAGTTTGGTGTCGTCGGAGGCAAACTGCAGGATGGTGTCGACGGAGGCAAAGAGCTGCTTCGCCTGGTCCGGCGTGATGTGGGTCTCGGGCTTTGCTGCCTGCGAGGAGGCGCCGGGAGCTGGCTGGGCCGTCGTTTGGGCCGAAAGACAGCCAGGTCCGAGGACGGTTGCTGCGGCCAGCGCCGCTGAGAGGAACTTTGGAGCCCGGGAGACCGCGCGAATCACCATGCCTGAACCATATCGCGAGTGCTGCCAGTTGGACGAGTGCGCGGGAGGATACGGCGCGGCCCGGTGACTATAATTTGAAGAGGTTGAAGTTATGAGTGATGTCGTATCGACGAGTGTTGTTGCCCCCTCAGTAGTGGAACCGACCCCTCTGGCCGCTGCGCAGACTCCCGGTCTTGCGCGGATTGCTTATCGCGGCGCCGAAACCGTGCTGGCCTTTGCCGGGGCGAACTCCGAACTGGCTGCACTGACCGCCTCGGCCGGGTGCTATGACCTCGGCTACCGCTCTTTCGTGCGCATCACCGGCGAAGATCGCGTGCGCTGGCTCAACGGTATGGTGAGCAACACCATTGTTGGGCTGACCGAGGGCCGGGGGAACTACAGCTTCCTGCTAAACGCGCAGGGGCGCATCCAGGGCGATGCGAACATCTACGCCTTTGTCGACCATCTGTTGCTCGAGACCGACCGCTCGCAGCAGGCGACGATTCTTGGCCATCTCGACCGCTTCATCATCATGGACGACGTCGAGCTGCATCCTGCCACGGCGCAGACTGCCGTCGGTATTGCCGGGCCAAAGGCCGCGGCTGTACTTGAGTCCCTTGGGCTGACAGCCCCGACGGAAGAATCGAGCATCACCACCGCGCGCTGGCAGGAGCATGAACTGCTGCTCATCCGCGACGTCTCGTCGCTGGCCCCATCTGTTGTCCCGCGCTTCACGCTGGTCATCGCGGCGGAGGCCGTTGCCGCATTGTGGCAGGCACTGGTGGGGTCGGGCGCGGAGCCCTGCGGAGCGGAGGCTGTCGAGAAGCTGCGTATTCTCGAGGGCGCACCGCTCTATGGTGTGGATATTCGCGATCGCCATCTGCCGCAGGAGACTGCGCAGACGCAGGCGCTCAATTTCAGCAAGGGCTGCTATCTCGGGCAGGAGATTGTCGAGCGTATCCGCTCGCGTGCCTCGGTGCACCGTGGCCTGAGGCAGTTTCAGCTCGGGGCTAGCGTTGGCTCGCTTGAGAATGGCGCAACGCTGCCACTCGAAGCCGAAGGCGCGGCGCAGAATCCTGTTGGAGAGCTGAGCAGTATCGCCGAATATGACCTGCCGGGTTTCCGTGGCACGCTGGCGATTGGCTTTGTGCGCAATGAGGCCGTTGAGCGCGGCCTGCAGCTGCGCACGGCGGACGCGCAGTCGCCGGGCGTCGAGGTGACCATTGTCCAGCGCCGACCGGAAATTCGCGTCGATTCAGCCGGGTGCGCCAGCCCCCGCAGGTAGAATTCAGTTTCGAGGATAGACAGAGGATAGATATGGCAGAGAAACCGCCCGCATTTGTCGTGACCGATCGCCGGAAGTTTACCGAGGATGGCGATCTGCGCAATCCCGCCGAGGCGACGGCTGAGCCAGCCGCAGAATTCTCCGCCAACGCGGCTGAGGCGGTTCATCCCGCGCCGGGACAGCTGACGTCTCACCTCGCGGAAGCGGTTCATCCGGCTCCGGGCCAGTTCACGGCGGCGGCAGAGCCAGCGCCCCCGGCTCCCGCTTCGGCAGGCGCCCGCGTGGTGACGATGCCGTCGCCTGCGCGTCCCGTAGCCGCGGCGCCAGCTCCGCCATCACCCGCTCCCATCGTCGTGCCTGCACCCGTAGCCGAAGAAGCAGCGATTCCCGCAGATGAGCATGGCCTGGATGTGCCGGGTTCCGAAATCTCGGGACTCGAAGAGCCCAGCGATGCCGAGCACGCCGAGCAGCATGCGGCTTACCAGGAGACGACGCAGCAACTCGATGAGCTGCTGCGCCAGCAGAATCCCGGGATGAAGGACACCGGGCCGATCGGCATCGAGCACGTCTTCCAGTCGATTTACCTCTCCGCCGTCGTGGCCATGGGTGCTGCAACCGAGCCGGGGCAGAAGCCGCGCATCGATATTCTCGGCGCGCGCCAGAGCATCGACATGCTGATTGCGCTCGAGGAGAAGACCAAGGGCAACCTGAGCGAGCAGCAGACGCGGCTGCTGCAGAGCCTGATCTTCGAGCTGCGCATGATGTTTCTCGAGATCACCAACGCCATCGCGCAGCAGGCGCACATGCCTCCGGGCAGGATCTAGGTCCGGGAGCCGCAGCATCCGGATGCAGCAAGCGAATTCGATTCAGGCAGAAATAGTGGTGCTGGGCAGCGGCACGTCCATGGGCGTGCCCACGCTGGGCTGCGGCTGCGCAGTATGCACCTCGAGCGATCCGCGCAACCGGCGCAGCCGGCCCTCCGTCGCCATCGAGTGGAGCACCGGCGGCCCGCGTGAGGTCCATCGCGTGGTGATTGACACCGGGCAGGACTTCCGCGAACAGGCGCTGCGCGAGCGCATCGCGCATGTCGACGCCGTGCTCTATACGCATCCCCACGCCGACCATATTCTTGGCCTCGACGATCTGCGGCCCCTGAGCTTCCGCCATGCGGAGAGCATGCCGCTCTATGCCGACGACGCAACTGCGGCGGTGCTGCGCAATGTCTTCTCTTACACCTTTGCCACGGACTCGAAGTATCCGACGCGTGCGCGGGTTCGCCTCGAGGCGCTGAACGGGCAGGAGTACGCAGTGCTCGGCGGAGCACGCTTTCAGCGCGTGCCGCTGATGCACGGGCGGCTCGCCGTGGGTGGCTATCGCTTCGGCAATGCGGCGTATCTCACCGATATGAACCGCATCCCGGAGGAGAGCCTGCCGCTGCTCGAAGATCTCGATGTGATGATCCTCGACGCGCTGCGCTGGGAGCCGCATCCGAGCCATGCGAACGTGGACGAGGCGCTGCGCTGGATCGAGCGCGTGAAGCCGCGCCAGGCGTGGTTCACGCATATTTCGCACGAGCTCGACCATGAGCCCACCGAAGCAGGTCTGCCGCCGCATATCCGTCTGGCCTATGACGGCCTGCGGATTCCCATCACGCTGCCCATCGAGGCTCTGCCGGTTTCTGTTGCCGGGGAGGGTGCGTAACGGTGCAGGTCTTTCGCAGTCTCGAGGAGATTCCCAACGGATTCGGCCCGTCGGTAGTGGCGGTGGGCAACTTTGATGGCGTGCATCGCGGCCATTGCGGCATCATCGCCAGCGTGCGCGAACGCGCTCGTGAACTGGGCGCGAAGTCGATCGCGCTCACCTTCGATCCTCACCCGGTGCGGCTGCTGCGCCCGGAGCAGGCGCCGAAGCTGATTACGCCGCTGCCGGTGCGTCTGGAACTGCTGGCCGCGACCGGCCTCGATGCCGTGGTGGTGATCCCGTTTACCGCGGCCTTCTCGCAGCTATCGGCGCTGGAGTTTGCCTCCGGGATTCTTGCCGGCCTGCTCGGCGCGGTCGAAGTACACGAAGGCGACAACTTCCGTTTCGGGCACAATGCGAGCGCGGGCATCGCCGAGCTGCGCACGCTGGGTGAGACGCTGGGCTTCCGCGTGGTGACACATCCGGCGGTTCGTGTGGGGAAGCTGATCGTTTCCAGTTCGGAAATTCGCCGCCGGGTTGCAGCAGGCGATCTTTCCACGGCTCGCAGGCTGCTGGGACGGCCTTTCTCCATCCATTCGACCCAGGCGCGCGGGCGGGGAATTGGCTCACGGCTGACTGTACCGACCATCAACCTTGCGGCGTATGACGAACTGCTGCCCGGGGATGGCGTCTACGTGACACGGCTACGGGTTGGCGAAGAGGCAGTCTTCGATGGAGTGACGAATGCAGGCGTTCGGCCAACATTCGGCGAACCCTCGTATGCCATCGAAACTTACCTCCTGAATTTCCGGGAGATAGAACTGACTGCCGAGACGCCGCTCGAGCTCTGCTTTCTGAAGCGGTTGCGCGGAGAGCGGAAGTTCGAAACGCCCGAGGCTCTGAAGGCGCAGATCCTGCGCGATGTGAAGCAGGCGCAGCGCTTCTTTGCCTTGAGCCGGATTCCCGGACGGCGGAACTCCGTTCGGACGTAAGCACGCCGCCATCGGAGCCGATATGGGCTGTGCCGGTAGGCCGTTCGGCGGCAAAGTAAACCGATGTGGAATTTCCGCGCGTCTACCTGTTTACACTGGTGGTTTGCCGGGCGGATTTTCCAGGATTCTGTTTCCCCGGGTTCCGTTTTCCGGGTTCTGCTTTTTCGGGCCTGTAATATCTTTAGCCGCAGAACCTGACATCCTTCGGTTTGCAGGGGTTTGCAGGAATTTTTTTGTGATGACCAACACCGAAAAGCTGGAACAGGAAGTCAGCCATGGGCTGAGGTCTTCGCTTGTCAGCGTGGCCGCGAACTTCTGTCTGGCGGCAGGGAAGTGCTTTGCCGGAATCCTGGGCCACTCCTTCGCGCTCGTTGCCGACGGTATCGAATCGCTTTCTGACGTCTTCAGCTCGCTCGCCGTTTTCTTCGGCCTGCGCTTCGCCATCAAGCCACCGGATAAGGAACATCCTTACGGACACGGAAAGGCCGAGCCCATCGCCGCGGTGATCGTCAGCCTGACGCTGATGGTGGCCGGAGTCGGCATCGCGCTCGAGAGCATTTCTCTGATTCGCACGCCCCACCAGATCCCACAGCCGTACACCCTGTGGGTTTTGCTTGGGGTCGTGGTCACCAAGCTGGTGCTCTCCCGTTTTGTCTCCGGCGTGGCCGCGGAGATCGAAAGCACGGCGGTCAAAGGCGATGCGTGGCATCACCTCAGCGATGCGATCACCTCTGGATTTGCGTTTGTCGGCATTACCGCTGCGCTGCTGACCAAGAACGCCAGCGCCGATGACTGGGCCGCGCTTTGCGCCTCGCCGGTGATTCTCTTCAATGCATGGCGGCAGCTGAGAACGCCGATGGCCGAGCTCATCGACACCGCGCCTCCGCCGGAGATCGAGCAGCATGTACGCGAGGCGGCCGCGGCTGTCGCCGGGGTGATCGGCCTCGATAAATGTTTCGTGCGCAAGGTCGGATTTCTCTACTATGTCGATCTGCACGTGGTGGTGAAGGGCGATCTCAGCGTTCGCACCGGCCACAAGATCTCACACGAGGTCGAAGACCAGATCCGGGCGCGCGTCGACCGCGTCGCCAACGTGCTTGTCCACATTGAGCCGGAAGAGGAACTGCTGCTGCCGTCCAGAAGTCAGATGTAGAGCCTGATGTAAGTCTGGCAAAAAGCAAAAGCCCCGCTCCTTATCGGAGGCGGGGCTTTTTGTTTTCCTAAAAGAGAGTTAGACAGTAGCCGGGGTCAGGCCGACCTTCTCGAACCACGAGGAGGCGGACTTGAGGGCTTTGTTCACGTTCTCGATGTTCTCGACACCGGTGGTGTTGAGCCATTCCTGGAAGGCACCTGCGCCGTGCTTCGCGTAGATGGAAACACCGTCAGCCCAAGTAGCGCGACCGCAGAGCACGCCGTTGAAGGTCGTGCCGCTCTCGGCTGCCAGTTCCAGGGTTTCGATGAAGACCGGGTTCGAAACGCCGGCCGAGAGATAGATGAAGGGCTTGTGGGTCGAGGAGGCCGCGATGCGGAAGTGCTCAAGAGCCTCGGCGCGGGTGTAGGCCTGCTCACCCTTGAAGGTCTTGGTGCCGGCGACGTACTCCATCTGGATGGGAACTTCCACCTTCAGGACGTCGACGCCATAGCGCTCCTTGCCGAACTCCTCCATCGAGCCGGTGACGACTTCCGGCTTGCGTTTCGCGTAGGCCAGGCTCTTCTCGCTGTCACCGTGGACGTCGTAGCCGACGGTCTCGAGGAAGAAGGGGATGTCGTGCGCGCGGCATTCGTCGCCGATGCGCTCCACCCACGCCTGCTTGAGGTCGTTGATATGCGACTTCTCGAACGGGGTGTAATAGAGCAGGATCTTGATGCAGTCTGCGCCGGCTTCCTTCAGGCGGCGGACCGACCACACATCGAGCAGATCAGGCAGGCGGCCGGGAGTCGCGGCATCGTAGCCGGTCTTCTCGTAGGCCAGCAGCAAGCCCTTGCCGTTGCGCTTCTTGGCCGCGGGCAGGCCGAACTCGGGATCGAGCAGGATGGCCGAGGCATGCTTGGTCAGCGTATCGGTGACCAGTTCCTTGAACTCTTCGAGTGCGGAATCAGGAACGTCGGCGACGCCCTTCTCCTTGGCCAGGGACTTTCTCAGCGAACCGCGCTGATCCATGGCTGCGGCGGCGATGACGCCACGCTTGTCGGATACCGCCTTCAGGCCTTCGAGCTTGCCGGGGGTGAGCTTCGTCGACATTGTTCTTCTCCTGCTCCTTGCTGTGTCAGATCGTTGGAACGGATTGATTCCGCTTCTAGCAGTTTAGATGCGGCCTCATTCTAACCCGACTCATCCTGCCTTGTTCATCCTGCGTTGCATTCAAACTACTTTGCCGCAGCGCGCTGGGCGGCTTCGGCGGCGATCACGTCCCGCTGCAGAGCGAGGAGGCGGGTGATGCCGGCCTCGGCCAGGTCCATCATCTCGAGCATGCGCCGTCGCGGGAAGGCCTGTTTTTCCGCCGTCGCCTGCACCTCGACCAGGCCGCCGTCCTCTGTCATGACCACATTCATGTCCACTTCGGCCTGCGAGTCTTCTTCATAGGCGAGGTCGAGCAGGACCGTGTCCTCCACGATGCCGATCGAGGTGGCCGCGACCAGCTGTTTGAGCGGCGATGCCTTGAGTGCGCCCGAGGCGACCATGCGGTTGAGCGCGATGGCCAGCGCGGCGCAGGCCCCGGTGATGGCCGCGGTGCGCGTGCCGCCGTCGGCCTGGAGCACGTCGCAGTCCAGAATCACGGTGCGCTCGCCGAGCGCCTGCATATCGACGACTGCGCGCAGCGAGCGTCCGATGAGGCGCTGGATCTCATGGGTGCGGCCGCCTACCTTGCCGCGTTCGCTCTCCCGCGGGCTGCGGGTGAGCGTGGCGCGGGGTAACATGCCATACTCTGCTGTGACCCAGCCGCGGCCGCTGTTGCGCAGCCAGCCGGGCACGCCCTGTTCAATGGTCGCGTTGCAGAGGACGCGGGTGTTGCCGGCTTCGATCAGAATCGAGCCCTCGGCGGTGGCGACGAAGCCCGGGGTAAGGCGCGTCGAACGCAGATCGGCGGGGGTGCGTCCCTCGGTACGGAAGAAAGTCTTGCTTTGTGTCATCGCTTGTCATTGTATGGGTTCCGGGGATGGGTTTGGAGCCGGGACCACTGGTGGAGGATGCAGCCTGTTCTTCGGGATCGGGCATCGAAAAGGCATTTCGTTGTTGGAAACAATGCTTTGTCTGTGGCGTGGGAAGGAAAAGAGGGGCCGAAGAATCTATGATTTCTCTCATGTGTGCAAATTCAGGAAGCGAATCCGGATTCGGCCAGCGTAGTGCAAGGGCTATGAGCAGCGCCGTTACCGAAGATACGGGTCGAGGCCCGCTTCGAGCGCTTTTCCTGCTGACGTGCGGCGACGGAGGGTGCCACAATGCTCGCAACCTTATCTGAACGACACAATATGTCCCAAGCCATCTCCCAAGTTGCATCCGTGCCTGAGCAAACCGGCAAGCTTCACGTCCTGGTTGTGGATGAAGATGTTGCCGTCCGTAACGCATGCTGCGAGATCTCCGCGGCCCGGGGATTCCCGACACTGGGCGTTGCTGACCTCGAGGCGGCGCGGGGCCTGCTGCGCTCCGGCGGCGCCGACATCCTGCTGATCGACCTCAAGCGGGGGTTGGATGGGCGTAACGGCATCGAGCTGATCGAAGAGGTAAAGCTGCTGCAGCCGGAGATCTCGGTAATCGTGATGACCGCGTTTGCGACAGTGAACTCGGCGGTGGAGGCCATGCGCAGCGGCGCTACCGATTACCTGAGCAAGCCTTTTGTGGCGGAAGACCTCACGGCGATCCTCGAGCGTATTGCCGAGCGCCGGCGGGTGGATGCGGCCAGCCGCGTGCTGCGCGAGCGCCTGCGGCAGCAGGCCGGGCTCTCGATGATCGTCGGCGGCAGCCCGGAGATGGAGAAGCTTTACCGGATCCTTTCGAAGGTAGCCCAGACCTCGCACCCGGTGCTGATTCTGGGGGAGAGTGGAACCGGCAAGGAGCTGGTGGCGCGCGCCATCCATACCCATGGGCCCAATGCCTCGAAGCCGTTTCTGCCGGTCGACTGTGGTTCTCTGGTGCCCACGCTGATCGAGAGCGAACTCTTTGGCTACGCGAAGGGCGCCTTCAACGGGGCGGCGAAGTCCAAGGACGGGCTGTTGGCGATGGCCCAGGGCGGGACAGTTTTTCTGGATGAGGTCGGCGAACTACCGCTCGATCTGCAGGTGAAGCTGCTCCGTGCCCTGCAGGAAAAGGAGATCCGGCAGATCGGTGGAACGCAGCCGGTGCCCTTCCAGGCTCGCATTCTTGCGGCGACCAACCGCGATCTTGCCACCATGGTGGAGCAGGGCCGTTTCCGCCGCGACCTTTATTACCGCCTCAATGTCGTCAGCCTGCGTATTCCTCCGCTACGTGAGCGTCGCGAGGATATTTCGCTGCTGGCGGCGCACTTTCTCGAGCGCCTGAGCCGGCAGAGGAAGCAGCATTACGTGCTCAGCGACGATGCGCTGCGCATCATGAACGACTACGCATGGCCGGGCAATGTGCGCGAGCTCGAAAACTCGATTGAGAGGGCCTGCGCTCTCTCGACTGGTCCGGTACTGCATATTGGCGACCTGCCGACACAGTTGCAGGACTTCCGGCTGCATTCCTACCGGGCGGAGACGGCGACTACGAAGGCGTCCGAGCCGCAGCGCAATGAGCAGAGCGTGATGCCGCTGGCCGAGCTTGAGCGGCAGGCTATTCTGCGAACCCTGCGTGACCTCAAGGGGGACAAGCTGCGTGCCGCGCGCCTGCTCGGAATCGGCAAGACCACGCTGTACCGCAAGCTGAAGGAGTACGGCGTCAGCGACGCGGGCGCGTAAATGGCATATCCCGGTTCCGGCGTAGCCTGGGACCGGCGGGTCTCACCACTGTTGCCGAGCGAGTGCGAAGGAGGGGGAGATGGAACCGGTGCTGTTGATTACCGCGATCGAGGGTGCAGAGTCGTGCGCCGCTGTGCTGTCCCGCCAGTTCCAGCTGGAGGTGGAGACGGTCTCAAATCGCCGAGCGGCCCTGAACTCACTCCGGCGTCGCGAATATGCGCTGGTGATCCTGGACGAGTCGCTTCTGGACCCGGCCGAGGATGGATCGGATAGCCTGCTGCGCGGCGCAGGCATGGCGCTGGCCATCGAGATCAACTTCGCCATCTCCGGATGCGGACGCCTGGTGCGCGAGGTGCGTGCGGCTCTCGAGCGCCGGCAGCGGGAGCGGGATCTGGCGCTGCGCGCGGCGGGCGCGGCCATCGAGAGCGAATTGCGTGAGTTGGTTGCCGGGCTGCTGTTACAGGCGCAGCTGGCTGCCAATGAGTCGACCGCTCCCCCTGCCCTGGCGGAACGGCTGCGCATGATCGCGGAGCTCTCCCGCAGGCTCGGACGCAGGCTGACTGAAATGAAGCCGGCCGAGACTCCTGCCGCTTCGCGGAACCGGACCTTGCCGGTTTCTCCGGCGCCTTTACGAACGATGTAAATCCCAGGGACCGTGTAGCTTCCTCAGCGCGAATCTTGCCGCGATTCTTGTCCGGACACCGAATTCCAGCGCATCAACTCGCGTAAGCGTCTGCCGATATCTCTCCCAAAGGCGGACGTGGCCGGTCCGTGCCGTCCCTGTCGGCCTTCTCTTCTATCGGCCATTCCAATGCCGGTCGAAAACGACGATTCGATGGCGAAGATCATGGCAGCGATGGGAAATCGCGGGATCTGGATGCAGACTGAGACAATCCCGGTCTTGCTTCTGCTGATGTTTAGCTGTCTTTCCGTGCGAGACGTCGCGGCTCGTCCTGGGAGCTCCGGTCCGGTATGGACGACAGCTCGCCAGGCTCACGACCTCTCCGCGGAGGTAGCCACTCGGGCGCTTCCCGTTCACCTGCGCGGTGTCGTCACCTATTACGATCCCTCGCACGGTTCGGACCGCGAATTGTTTCTTGCGGATAAGAGTGGCGGCATCTTCATTCAGACAGGGCAGGCACCCCTGCCGATGCTCCGTCCTGGGATGGAGATCGAGGTCATGGGGGTGACCGATCCCGGCTTATACGCGCCGATCGTGAAGAGCGAGGCGGTGCATATCCTCTCCACGCATGCAAGTTTTCCGCGGGCGAGCAGTGTCTCGCTGCGCCAGCTGCTCACCGGTCCATGGGACGGGCAGTGGGTGGAGATCGAAGGGATCGTCCACTCCGCCGAGATGGACGGCATGCATGTCCACCTGCGGATTGAAACGGAACAGGGAAGTATCCTTGCGACCAGCGTTCGCGTCGCAGGTACATCCTACGAAGCATTGGTGGATGCTACGGTCTCCCTGCGCGGTGTGGCCGCGCCGTTGATGGATCGCAGACGGCGCATGCTGGGGCTGCGGATTCTCTTTCCCGATCTCAACGCCGTAAGCGTCACCGAGGCGCCCCCTCCCGATCCCTTTTCGCAGCCGGTACAGCCGCTTTCCTCGCTTTTTCGCTACTCCTCGGGTACGTTGAGTTCTCATCGCATCCATGTGCGCGGCACGATCACGCTCGCGTGGCCCGGCGAGCGGGTCTGCTTTGCCGAGGCGCAGGACATGCTGTGCGCAGAAAACTTCGAAGCCCCGGCTTTGCATGTGGGGCAGCTCGTCGATGCAGTCGGTTTTCTCGGCCGCAGGAGCTCCCTCCCGACCCTCCGTGACGCGGAGCTGCGGGTTGCCGGTGAGGGGCGGCCTCCGGTTGCCAGGAAAATCTCTGCGAACGAGGCGCTCGATGCCGATGAGGAGGGAGCCCTGGTCGAGATGGAGGGGCTGATCGTCGATACCGATCGGCAAGAAGACCATCTTGCGCTGCTTCTCGATGTGGGAGGGATGCTGGTTCCGGCACTGCTGCCTCCGGGCTCTGCTGGATGGCCGCTATCGCGGCAACCATCATGGAAGCAGGGAAGCCGGGTGCGGGTGACCGGCGTCCTCTCCGAAACGATCGACAGGCATCACCTCCTGAACTTCGACGAAAAATTCTCGCGTTTTGAGTCCTGCCAGCTTCTGCTGCGCTCGCCGCAGGATGTCCAGTTGCTCGCGCAACCCTCGTGGTGGAACGGCCGTCATGCTTTTGAGGTGCTGGGGCTGATCCTGCTGCTTACGGTAGGCAGTCTGTGCTGGAGCGCGATTCTCCGCAGGCAGGTTCGAAGACAGACGGTGATCATCCGGCGCAGCGCCGAGGAGTTCCGGCATATGGCCGAGCACGATGCGCTCACCGGTCTTTTTGCCCGGAGGGTGTTGTATCAGCGGCTGGAGGCGGAGATCCGCAACTGCGCAGGCGGCTCCTGCGCGCTGGCGTTGCTGGTTATCGATGTCGACTGGTTCAAGCATTTTAACGACACGCTTGGCCACGCAGCCGGCGATGCACTGCTGTGTGCGATCGCGCGCCGATTGCAGGGGGCGGTGCGCGCGACGGACACGGTGGCACGCATCGGCGGAGACGAGTTTGTCGTCCTGACGCCGGGGATACGGAGCGTGGAGGAGGCGGAGTCGATTGCCGCCAAGCTGGTCGACGTGGCGGACGCGCCGGTCCTGATCTGTGAGGGCGAGATCAAGCTCAGCCTGAGCATCGGCGTGACGACCTATCCTGAGGGAGGCAGTGACAGCTCGGCGCTCTTTCGATGCGCGGACTATGCCCTCTACCGGGCGAAGGCCAGGGGACGGAACTGCTACGACTATGGAGGGAAAGCATGCGAGGCGCAGCCGGACCTCACGGTCCGGCTGACTGGAGAAAAGGATTCGTTAGTCCTCGGAAGCGAGATCCGAGGCGTTGTCTGAGGATTTCGTCAGAGTCAGCAGGTCGTCGAGGGCGCGATAGATCCGGGTAAGCCGAGCCGAGCCGAGCTCTTCCTCGATCTGCTGGTAAGCCTGTACCGACTCGGCCGACATGGTGCGGAAGAGCGAGCGGCCGCGCGTGGTGAGAGCGACGAGAACCCGGCGCTGATCGCCCTTGTGGGCGGCGCGCTGGAGCAGGCCCCGCTCGATGAGCAGCGGCACGGTGCGGGAGAGGCTGGGCGGCTGGATGTTGCAGCGTGCGGAGAGCTCCAGCATGTCGGCGTTCTTGGTTTCGGCGAGCACGCGGAGGATTCTCCACTGCTGCTCGGTGATGTCGTGCTTGCGCAGGAGCGGGCGGAAGCGCTGCATGACGGCTTCACGCGACCGGATCAGCATCATGGGCAGAGAGCGGTCAAAAGAGCGTAGGGAGGGAGCGGCACCGGCTTGTGTGTCCGCGGTGGACGCTGCCGTTTTCCTGGGGGATTTGCTTGGGCTCGAAGGCATGGATGACTCGCGCAAGCGCCGGACTCTTTGCCGGCGGCTATGTAGGTTGAAGTAAGGTTACACAAACATGCGACCTACCGCGCGCAGGTTTTCGCGTTGCCGCAGGAAAATCACGTTCGCTTTGCTTTGCCAGAAACAATGCCACCCCGGGAACGATTGCGAGCGGGCGGTGGCGGAGGGCTTCGACCCTCAGCGAAATTGTAACGGCAGAATCAATGAATCGTGCGAGACTTCCGCTGCATGAAATCCATGAGCAGGTATTCGCCCAGGGTTTCCGGGGTGGTGAAGTAGGCTTTGCCGCGGCACATCTCGGAAACTTTGTGGACGAAGTTCACCAGGCTTGGGTCCGAGGTCAGCATAAACGTGTTAATGAGGATGTTCGAGCGCTTGCAGCGGGCGACCTCTTCGAGCGTTTCCGAGACCACCAGCGGATCGAGGCCAAAGGCGTTTTTATAGATTCGTCCATCCTCGAGCGTGAGCGCCGAGGGCTTGCCGTCGGTAATCATGACGATCTGTTTCATATCCTTGCGCTGTGCGCGCAGGATGCGCTGCGCCACGCGCAGGCCTTCGCGGGTGTTGGTGTAGTAGGGGCCGACTTTCACGCGCGCGAGTTGTGAGACCGGCAGCTCCTCCGCGGAATCATGAAAAAGCACTAAGGACAGCGAGTCGCCGGGGTATTGCGTGCGAATGAGGTGAGAGAGCGCCATGGCGACTTTTTTCGCCGGGGTGAAACGATCCTCGCCATAGAGGATCATCGAGTGGGAGCAGTCGAGCATGACCACCGTGGCGCACGAACTTTGGTACTCGCACTGGTGGACATGCAGATCGCTGTACTCGATGTTCAGCGGAACAGTCAGGCCTTCGCGGGCGATGGCCGAGGTCAGAGTGGCGGTCGAATCGAGGTTCAGTACGTCGCCGAATTCGTACTGGCGCGAGGCGCCGCTGGACTCGATGCCGGTGGCCCAGTGCCGGGTGTCGTGGCGGCCGGCGCTGGACTTGCCGAGAGAGCCGAGCAGGTCACGCAGGGTGCGGTAGCCGAGGAAGTCCATGCTCTTGTCGGTGACCTCGAAGCGGACATCGCCCAGGGCCTTACCCGTCTGGCCGTCGCCTTGCGTGACTTCTCCCTGGCCGGGCGTCGACTCGGCGCTGATGTAGTTCTCCCGCTGCATGCGCTCGATGAGTTTATCGATGAGTTCGTCGAGCTTACCCTCCTGTTCGAGCTGCTCGACCTGTTGCTGCATTTCCTCGTCGAGCAATTCCCCGGAAAGCAGCGCGCGGCGCAGCGCCTCGCGCAGGTCGTCGAGCGTGTGGCCCAGATCCTGGAAAGGCTGAAAGGGGTCGGAGAAGCCGGAGTCGAGCATGTAATCGGAGAGCGCCTTGAGCAGGTCCTCCATGTCGATCGAGGAGGCCAGGTCGCCGGTGAACTTTGTGTATCGAACCCGTTTCATAAAGCAGCTCCTAGCTTCTAGCCCTTAGCTTTAGCTCTTTTCTTGCTCAGCCCAGCTTTTGCCTTGCTTGAGTCTTCGATCCGGTATGTACCCTCTTCAGCTAGAAGCTAATTAAAGTTCCCTCGTCTGGAGCGCCGCGTCTGCCACTGCTCGTATTCGTTCTCGTCGCCTACGCGCTCGCGTTCCCGGCGCGGAGGCTGCTGCTTTCTCTCCGCGAAGAAGGCACGCTCCTCGCTGCGCGAGATGCGGCGATGCGCGACCATGCCTTCGAGCAGAAATTCGGCCGCGGCCACCGTTTCGGCCGGTGAGCTCTTTGCGGAGATGCCGAGCGGCTTGAGCTTTTCGAGCAGGCCCTGGATTTCGCGGAGTTCGGCCAGCGTCGCCTCGGTGGGCTGGCTGTCCTCGATCTTTGTGGAGCCGCCGAGGTTGAACCACTGTTCGATCTGCTGGGTGTTCAGGTCGGCGAAGTAGCGGTCGAAGATGCGGCCGATAGAGGCGCGCAGGATTTCCTTCACTACAGTGTCGGCGCCGCGCATTTCGCCTTCGTATTCGAGCTCTACCTTGCCCGTGATGCCGGGCACTGCGGTGTAGAGATCGCCGACGCGGGGCACGACTTCCTCTTCGCCATGCAGGAGAGCGCGGCGTTCGGCATTCGAGACGACCAGCTCCATGGTGGAGATGGGCAGACGCTGACTCACGCCGCTGCGCTTGTCGACACGCTTGTCTTCGCGCGCGGTGAAGGCTACCTGCTCGACGATCTCACGGAGATACTGCGGGATCACGAGGCTCGCGTGGCCGCGCTCGGTCCATGCCTCCTGCGCGGTGATGGCGAGACCCTCTTCGAGGTTTTCGGCGTAATGCGTGCGGATCTCCGAGCCGATGCGATCCTTCAGCGGCGTCACGATCTTGCCGCGCGCGGTGTAGTCCTCGGGGTTCGCGCTGAAGGTCAGGGCTACATCGAGCTCGAGGCGCACGGGGTAGCCCTTAATCTGCACATCGCCTTCCTGCATGATGTTGAAGAGCGCGACCTGGATCTTACCGGCGAGGTCGGCGAGCTCGTTGATAGCGAAGATGCCGCGATTGGCGCGGGGCAGCAGGCCGTAGTGGATGGTGAGTTCGCTGGCGAGGTCTTCGCCGCCGCGCGCGGCCTTGATGGGATCGAGATCGCCGACCAGGTCCGCCACGGTGACGTCCGGTGTCGCGAGTTTTTCGATGTAGCGCTCGTCGCGGCTCATCCACGCGATCGGTGTTTCGTCGCCCTTGCCCGCGATCAGCAGCTTGCAGCGCTTGCACAGCGGCTTGTAAGGGTTATCGCGAATTTCGCATCCGGCGATGTAGGGCGCCTGCTCGTCGAGCAGTGCGGTGAGCGAGCGCAGGATGCGGCTTTTCGCCTGACCGCGCAGGCCGAGCAGAATGAAATTCTGCTTCGAGAGGACGGCGTTGATGATCTGCGGTACGACCGTGTCTTCATAGCCGATGATTCCGGGAAAGATGGTCTCGCCGGAGCGCAGGCGCGCGATCAGATTCTCGCGCATCTCGTCTTTCACGGAGCGATTGACCAGCCGCACAGCGGAATGTTCCGCGCTGCTGCGAAGTTCTCCGAGTGTCGAAGGGAAACTGGGCGTGGACGGCAGGCTGGGGTGGGACATGCATTCCTCCGTGGCAACCCGCGGAGCCGTTGGCTGGTTCCGGTGCGGTTGCGTTCCTGCATCCAGAGTAGTGGATAACAGCAAGCTAGGCGAGGGCAGGAAGCTGCGAAGGTTCAGACCGGTATGGTGGGGCTACATCACGCGGCCATTTTTTTTCGATCCCTGCTGTGCAGCGGCGCTGCCGCGCAGCTTGGGCAAGACGGCTTCATAGAACTGCAGCAGATGAGAGGTGCGTTCCGCATCCGACCGGAGGCTGAGAATCTGCTGCTTGAATCCAAGATCTGCCGGTAGCGCTGACGCGAGCTGAAACGAGATAGGCTCGTCGAGGCTCAGGTGTGCGGCCTCCATCTCCATTCCGGCGAGGGCCATCGTTTCAAAATGCAACGCCGCGCATTGTTCGCGCTGCTCGCGTGTCGCCGGGCCGCCTTCATCTTCCACGAGAAGAACATCGGCCTGCAGATATTCGAGCGAGCTGTCGAGCATTTCAATTTCGAATCGCTGTTCGCCCTGGCAGAGGATATCGAGGCGTCCATCGTCGTAGCGCTGCATCACGCGAACGATGCGCGCCATGCAGCCGATCACCGCGAGGCCGTCCTGCTGCGCGCGGACCACGCCGAAGGCGGTATTCTGCTCGAGGCACTCCCCGATCATCTTCTTATAGCGTTCTTCGAAGATGTGCAGTGGAAGCGGTGCTCCGGGAAAGAGCACTACATCCAAGGGGAACAGGGAGATTTTCATGGCCCTCGTATTATGCGCGCTTCACTATACCGTACGCGCTGCGGTGTGACCTGTATTTATTTGACGGATGTTACGGTCCATGATGTTGATTGGATCGGAATCGTCGGCTTCAGCCTGCGAGATCGAGATCGTCGAGCATGGCCTGCATTTCGCTCAGCGCATGCTGGTTGCCGGTGCGACGGGCGGAGGCGATTCCGTTATTCAGCCGCGCGCGGGCCTCATCATTACGCCCAGCCTTGGCCAGCGTCTGCGCCGCCATGAAGTATCCGGCTGTGTAATCCGGATGGTCGGTGAGCAGGCGGCCGAATTCGGTCAGCGAGGTCTCGACCTCGCCGCGGCTGGCATATTCCATCGCCAGTCCATAGCGGGCGAAGGCATCCGACGGGTTCTGCGCCAGGATCTCAGAGAGCAGGGCAACTTTATCCATAAAGCTATTTTCGCGCGTTTCAGGGGTATTTGCCTAAACGCCCTCGATTGCCGACACTGGAAGTGAGCAGTAGAGGCTGCAGAAACAGACGCGCGAACGCAAGAAAGGGAAGACGCATGGGGCTTGACGGCCAATCGCTACCGGTCCGCAGTGTGAACGAGTCGCGGTCCGAGATGACCGAACTGATTCTGCCGAATGACACCAACACGCTCGGGAACCTGCTGGGCGGCCGCCTGATGCATTTCATCGACCTGGTGGGCGCGATGGCTGCCTATCGCCACGCGCGCACGCACGTGGTCACCGCTTCAATGGATCACATCGATTTCATCGCTCCGGTGCATGTGGGCGACCTGCTGATTCTGAAGTCTTCGGTCAACCGCGCCTTCAAGACATCCATGGAAGTCGGCGTGAAGGTGTGGGTAGAGCATACGGTCACGGGTACAAACCGTCTCGTTGCCTCGGCCTATCTGACCTTTGTCGCGGTGAACAAGAGTGGAAGCGCCGTGCCGGTGCCACAGCTGGCCCCGGAGACGAACGAAGACAAGCGCCGCTATGAAGATGCAGCGCGGCGCCGTGAGCTGCGCAAGGTGGAGCTGGAGCGCAAGAAGCAGTCGCGGGCAGCGGTCACAGCGCAGGCCTAAACAGGGAAGATCGAGCGGAACCACAGAGGAGTAAGCAGTATGGCGCACGGACACGCACATGCACCGGCCCCGCAGCCCACGTCGCTGCCGGGAGTAGCAAACATCATCGCAGTCGGATCGGGTAAAGGAGGCGTGGGCAAGACCACGCTCTCCGTGAATCTCGCCATCGCTCTTGCACAACTCGGCTTTCGTGTCGGCCTCATCGATGCCGATATCTACGGACCCAACGTGCCGCTGATGATGGGCACCAGCCGCCAGCCACGCGTGCTCGAAGGTAATCGCATCGAGCCGAATGTGGCGCATGGTGTGAAGGTGATCTCGGTCGGCTTCATCTCGCCCGGCGACAAGCCTCTGGTGATGCGCGGACCGATGCTGCACCAGATCATTCGCCAGTTTCTGCAGCAGGTGGAGTGGGGCGAGCTGGACTTCCTGCTCATTGACCTGCCGCCGGGCACGGGCGATGTCGTCATCTCGCTGGTGCAGACGGTACCGCTGACGGGTGCTGTCGTCGTCTCGACACCCTCGGACGTGGCGCTGCAGGATGCCCGCAAGGCTCTCGAGATGTTTCACCAGGTAAATGTCGAGATCCTCGGCCTTGTCGAGAATATGAGCCATTTCACCTGCCCGCACTGCCACGAAGAGATCGATATCTTTTCGAAGGGCGGCACGGAGCGCACGGCGCAGCAGCTGGGTCTCAAGTTCTTCGGTTCGGTCGAGCTCCATCCCGGCATCCGCAAGGGCGGCGACAGTGGTCTGCCGATCGCGCTGGCGGGGGGGGATTCGCCACAGGCGCGGCAGTTCTTCGAGATTGCACGCCAGGTGGCGGAACGCGCCCAGATGCAATCGAGGAAGCAGGAAGACATCTTCGAGATCAGCTAGTTTTCGAAACTTGTCATTCCGACCGGCGCAAAGCGCAGTGGAGGAGCCCGCAGTTTCTTCCGCAAGCGAAAGCGAGACAAAAGCAAAACGGCCGGCTCGATATGAGCCGGCCGTTCTGCTGTGCGTGGATCGTCCTATTGCACCTTGAAATCCCGCGTGAGCGGTGTGTTCTCCGACGAGTCGCCGACGAAGACGGTGAACTTGCCGGGATCGACATGCCATCCCTTGGACTTCGTATCCCAGTAGGAGAAGCTGCGCAGATCCAGCATTACGCTGACCTGCTGCGACTCGCCGGGTTCGAGGCGCACCTTGTGGTAGCCCTTCAATTCTTTTACCGGACGTTTCACCTTCGCCGAGGGATCGCCGACGTAGACCTGCGCGACATCCGCACCCGTGCGTGAGCCTGTGTTCTTCACCTCGAAGGTCACGGTCACGGGGCCGCCTGCCGATGTCGTCTCGGGAGAGACCTTCAGGTTCGAGAACGCGAAGGTCGTATACGAAAGCCCGAAGCCGAAGGGGTAGAGCGGTTCCTTGTGAATGGATGTGTAGTAGCGATAGCCGACGAAGACGCCTTCGTCATACTTCACATGGGGTGTTTGTCCTTCGGCTACCGGCGCGGCGTAGTAATGGTCGTGGACGGGATTTTCCTCCCAGCTCTTTTCCATGCTCATGGGCAGATGCCCTTCGGGCGAGCGCTCGCCGAAGAGGATCTCGGCCAGAGCCGTTCCGCCTTCTTCGCCGGGATACCAGTTGAAGAGCAGCGCGGGCACATGGTCGAGCCACGCATGCGTATCCACGCCTCCACCGGAGGTGACGGTGACGATAGTCTTCGGATTCGCTGCCGTCACTGCCTCGATCAACTCATCCTGTCCCCAGGGCAGTGAATAGGTGCGGTCAGAACCTTCGCTCTCGGTCGATCGATCGAAGCCCACGGCGACTACGGCGGCGTCGGCCATCGAAACGATCTTCTTCACCTCGGGTGAGACCAGCGTATCGAGCGAGCGGAAGCCGAGCGCGAAGCGGATGGTCGTGCCTTCGGGATGATAGTCGGCTTCGACCTTGACCGGCTTGCCTGCGGTGAGCTGCAGTTCGGTCCAGCGCGGAGCCTGGCCTTCATGGTGCGTCTGGTCGATCACAGCGTTGCCGTCGAGGAGGACCTTATAGCTGTCGCCATCATTCGCGGAGGCAAGCACGAGGTATGTGCCGCTGGTGGCCGGCACATATTCGGCGGTGTAGCGGACGCTCCTGTGCTCCTTGCTCTCCGGCTCCCACCCTTCGTGTCCGAAGCTGGCGATGCGGTCGGCGTGGCTGACGTCCGGTGTTCCGGAGAAGTCTGTGCCGGTGAAGGTCTCGACCTTTACGCCGCCGTCAGTTTTTGCGAACTCGGTGCCATTGACGATCTCACGCTCATTCGGCAGGCCGCGTACATAGAGGATCTTCGTGCTCTGTCCCAGTTCGTTGGAGAGGCCACCGAGAATGCTGACCGGTGCGAAGGTGTCTGTCTGGGAGCTGCCGCCTCCGCCCTGCACCGCGGGCCACGCATCGGGGCCGATGACCGCGAGCGTCTTCACCGCGGCCTTGTCGAGCGGCAGCAGGTTGCCCTCGTTCTTTACCAGCGTGATGCTTTCACGTGCGCCGTCGAGCGCTACGACGCGCGCGGTCTGCGAGTATGCGGGGATTGAGAGATCGGTCTGGTCGCGCTCAAGGAAGTGGAAGCGGATCGCGGTGCGGAAGATGCGGCGCACCTTGTCATCGATTGTGGCTTCGGAGACCTGCCCGCTCTTCACTGCTGATTCGAGATTTTTCGGGTTCATGAATTTGCCGGATGGCATTTCGAGATCGAGGCCACCATTGGCCGCGCCCACCGCGCTGTAGGTCGCGTCCCAGTCGGACATCAGGATGCCGTCGAAGCCCCAGTCCTTCTTGAGAATGTCGTTGTTGAGGTGATTGTTCTGCGTGGCGTGCTCGCCGTTGAGCAGGTTGTAGGAGTTCATCACCGCGCCTACATGTCCTTCGCGCACGGCTGCTTCAAAGGCAGGCAGATAGATCTCGCGCAGCGTGCGCTCATCCACGTCGGAGCTCGCGTTGTGGCGATCCCACTCTTGGTTGTTTGCGGCGAAGTGCTTTACCGTCGCAATCACGCCCTGGCTCTGCACGCCCTGGATATACGGTACCGCGGTGTGCGCGGAGAGGTAGGGATCTTCACCGAGATATTCGAAGTTGCGGCCGTTCATCGGCGCGCGATAGATGTTCACGCCGGGGCCGAGCAGAAAATTCACGCCGCGTGCGCGCGCATCCTGCCCGAGCGCCGCGCCCTCACGGCGCGCCAACTCCGGATCCCACGAGGCCGCGAGCGCTACGCCGGCAATGTAGGCCGTATCCGGGCCCCAGGTGCGCACGCCTACAGGACCATCGGACATCTTGAGCTTAGGAAAATTCACGGAAGGCTCGGCGCGGATATAGAAACCATCCACGCCGCCGATCAGCTCGAGCTTCTGATGCAGGGAGAGCTTCTTCACCATGGCGTCAGCCTGTTGTTCGATGGCAGGGCTGTCGGGTGAAGGCGCCTGGGCGTGAAGGGCTGGCGTGGCAAGGCAGGAAGTGAGGGCAATCGAAGCGATAAGCTTCAGGGGAAACGATTGTCTTTGCACAGAGCGTTCTCCTCGGGGTGGCGCGGACCAGCCTACCAGTTGCTGCAAACAGCAGGCAAGGCGACTTACTCTGCCGTTGGTGTGCAGACGGTTATGGAGCGAGCGAGACGGCGGGCAGTCCGGTAAGCCGCTGTGCGATATGCAGCCCCAGTTTGTCCGCGATGGAGTTATCGCCGGGGGCATAGTTGTTCAGCACAACGACGCCGAAGTCCTTCTCGGGATTGAAGAGTGCGTAGCTGCTGAAGCCTCCCGTGCCGCCATTGTGCCAGTAGCTGCCTGTCGCATCGACATGAAACCAGTTCATCGCGATATGCACACCGTCGCCTACTTCCGCGCGCACCTCGTGGGTCATGGCGAGCGCCGCAGGCAGCGTTTTGCCGTTGGCGGCAGCGAGCGTGGGCGGCGGCAGCTGATCCGGATGCAGCTGGGCCTGGAGATAAAGGAGCATGTCGGCGGCCGTTGAACGGATTCCTCCTGCTCCCGCGAGCGCATCGAGATCCCACGCATGCGCCGGCTGCTGCGGCGTCGCATAGCCCTGGATGAAGCGTGCCTGCAGCGATGGCGTCAGCGTGATAGCCGTGTCCTTCATGCCCAGTGGTCCGATGACCTCAGCCTTGAGCAGCGCGGGATAGGGCTGGCCGGCACGATTGGCCAGCGCCTGCCCCAGAAGCCCTACTGCAAGGTTGCTGTAGAGGAACGGCGGGTTCGCAGGCTTTGCGACACCCTGTTTGCCAATGTACTCATACAGCAGCTTCGCATCGTAGTCCGCGTAAGGATTGTCAGGATGCGCGGGGTGAAAGTTATCCGGCATGCGCGGCAGCCCGGAGTGCTGGGTGCTGATGTCAATCAGCGTGATCTCGGCGCCTGCCGGCTTTGCGACGGTGCCTGGCGGAAGCAGTTCGCGCACCGGCTCATCGAGCCTCACCTTGTTCTGCTCGACCATCTGCGCGAGGATCAGCGAGGTGAAGGTCTTGGTGATCGATCCGATCTCGTAGACGGAATCATCCTTCGCTGTGCCATAGCTGAAGACAAGCTTCTGCCCATGCTGCACGATGCCAACGGTCACACCGGCATGAGTCGCAGGCGCCAGCAGGCCCTTCGCGAGCGCGTCAGCCAGCTCCTTATCGAGCAGGCTCTTTATCTGGTCGATCGGTACGGGCGGGATTGCAGGCATCGGGGCGGCGGAGGCAGGCGCTTCGATCGCGTGCTGCTGGCGCTCGAGCGTCAACGGCATGGAGCCGGGGCCGACTTGCGTCCAGGTGCCTGTGAGGATCTTACCATCGCTCGATATCGATCCGGACCAGCCGCCGCGTACCGCAGGCACGGCCAACGAAGCAGCGTCGCCGCTCACCTTTACATCGCTGCAGGGAATACCGAAGGCCTTCTGGTCGATGCTGTCGAGTGTGCAGCGCAGGGAGCCGCCGTTTCCCGTGTCGATGCGTAGCTGAAGACGCAGGGAGCTGCCGCCGGCGTGGAGAGTGCCGAGCCATATGCCTGCGATCGGACTGGCCATGGTTGTTTCCTGAGAAGTCTGTTTGGCTTTCTGTGGGGGCTGCTGGCCGAGTGCGGCCGGCGCGAAGGTTGCTGCGGCGAGAAGAAGCGCGAGCGCGGCGCGTGCCATAGTGCAGCCAGCATATATCGAAGATTTATGGTGTCCGAAGAAAATTGCATTGCGAAAACTAAACTGAACCGTTTAGTATTTCGCTTGTTTGGTGAAGACCGCAGGAGGGCTGTATCGATGATCTCTGTTCAAAACCTGGTCAAGCGCTTTGGCGACTTCGAAGCTGTGAAGGACATCAGCTTCGAAGTCGCGCAAGGGGAAATCTTCGCGTTTCTGGGCCCGAACGGCGCAGGCAAGACCACGACCATCAAGATGCTGACCACGCTGCTGCATCCCTCTGGCGGCCGCATCGAGCTCGATGGCCTGAACCCGATGACGCATGCGAAGCAGGCGCGTCAGCGCTTCGGGATCGTCTTCCAGGATCCGAGTCTCGACGGCGAGCAAACGGCATGGGAGAACATGGACCTGCATGGCGTGCTATATCACGTACCGCGCAAGATCCGCGCCCAGCGCGCCGAAGAGCTGCTAAAGCTTTTCGAGCTGTGGGATCGCAAGGATGCCTACGTCAAGACTTTCTCAGGAGGCATGAAGCGGCGGCTCGAGATCGCGCGCGGCTTCCTGCACACGCCGAAGATCCTCTTTCTCGATGAGCCGACGCTTGGCCTCGATCCGCAGAGCCGCAACCAGCTGTGGACACATGTGAAGCGACTGAATGAGACGGAGAAGACGACCGTCTTCCTCACCACGCATTACATGGATGAGGCCGATCGCGTCGCGCACCGTATCGCCATCATGGACCACGGCCAGATTATTGCGCAGGGCACATCCGCCCAGCTCAAAGAGCAGACGAAGACCGA
>NZ_JASGFD010000062.1:0-27241 GCF_047605705.1 Silvibacterium sp.
AAATGGTGGAGCGCCAATCAGACGCGCAAAGCCCCAGAAGAACCAGACCTTGCCACCGGGCTGTTTTTGATGCGCAGGATCGTTCCAGATCACAGGCCCGGCCAGGCCCGCGTCGGCAAAGATCGGCCACGGCTCCGGCATATCCCAGTCATTCTGCCCGGCCCGTCGGCGCATAACCATGATGGTCTGGTCAGGATCGTCTTCGTTATCCGGCGTGTTGTAGAAAGCAGCAAGCTCATCGCCGTTCGGCAGCACCTGGATCGCGGAGTTGTGATAGTTCACCCCAATACCTTCGGCGATGCCCAACCGCCAGCCCACACCCATCATGCTCTTGCCGCCAAGATCAGGAAAGAGTTCATGCGTGCGATAAATAGCCTTTGCCGGATCCTCTGCATGGACAGCCTGGGATAGTGCCGCTCCCCCCGTCAAAGACCGCTGCTTGACCGCCGACATGAAGAAGTATTGCCGCGGCGGAGCCGCATTTCTTCTTGGCATCGGCGCCTGTACCACGCGAAAACCCACATTGCCGGTTTCAGATCGATAGCTCGGCGGCAAGCTGGCCCGATTCGCAGGCCTCTCGAAGTACGGTGACGTCGCGGGCATATTCAGGTCTGGAGACGTCTTCGTTGCCGTGTGACGCCAATCCAACCCTCCGCCGCGAATCGCCTTGGTCATCCCGGTGGCCGCGCCGGTCGGGTCCGTGACTGCGTCCACCGGGTATGGACCGTACCAATCCAGCGTCCATTCGGGGCGCCCGGTTTCCATGTTTTTCACACCGAACGCATTCGCCTGATCGCCAGGCAGCGGAGTGTCACTCCCGCCGTAGATCTTTGTGCCGCCCGCCCGCGCCGCATACTCCCACTCGGCCTCAGTCGGCAGCCTCCACGGCTTGCCGGTCTTTTTGCTCAACCAGCGGCAGTACGCCATCGCCTGCTCCCAGCTCACGCCTGCTGCATACGCAGGTGTCGCGGCGGAAGCCTTGTATGTGGAATCGAAAATCGCGTACTCCTGCGGCGAAACCTGTGTCACTCCCATGCGGAAGCCGTACGCGATCCGCACCGCGTGAGCAGGCTTCTCATCGAAGTCGCCGTGCCTGGGCCGGGACGACATCACCCCATAGCCCTTGGTCATCGTTGCGTCCAGTGCTCCGGCATCGGCGCCCATCATGAAGCTTCCAGGCGGAATATTCACGGTTGCAGGAACGCCATCTGCCGCCATCTGCGGAGCATCGCCGGGCATCCGCGCCAATACGCCATCCTTCTGTGCACCTGCCAGGCAGCATGCCAGCACGGTGCTCCAGCATGCTGCACTTCTTACGGCGAGCTTCATCATTCCTCTTTGCCTGACTTCATTTGAGTTGTGCCTCCAACCTGCCCAGCGTTGGCCGTCTGGAGAGGATATGGCCGTCTTCCGCCAGCCACATTCCCTTGCCGTGCTTATACCGTGAGCCGGTTGCATCCCAGACGATGGTCAGCATATGTCCGTGATAGGGCAGCGCATCGATGGCGAAATAGCTCCATGCCCTTACCAATGGCTCGATTACCACGTGGCCGCCAGCCTGTGGCCGCAACCCAATCGCACCGCAGATCAGAGGATCGGCAAAGCCGGAATGGTTATAGTAGTTCCCGCGGCCTACCTGTTTATGTTTCTCGATCAGCATCCGCTTGGCGATCCACTCGTCCGTGTCCGCATCGTAGTCTTCATCGATCCAGTCGATCGTGCGCTTGTCCTTGAGCGTAAGGTGCTGCGCCAGCACATAGCGGTCAAACAGGCGCATATAGTCAGATCTCTGCAGAACATGAGAGCCCGCCCCATCGAGATACGCCGCCAGCGTATTCAGCGTCTGCGTCATAGCGAAGGGCCACGCTGGCCCGTTCCAGGTGCACTGGTCGGAGGATGGAAAGCGAAACCGCGGATTGCGCCGCTCTGCCGTCGTTGCTCCGTAACGCCCGTCAAAGCCCTGCGGATCGAAGAGCTGCTTCCAGGCTATGCCGTGCCCGGGAGCTGGCTCACTGTATTGCCACGGAAGATAGCCAATCAGCTCTCGCGCGCCGGAGAACTGCATGGCCGTGCCCGGGTCCTTGAACTTCTTCTGAGAATGGATGCTCGAGTCCTTTGCCGGAGAAACGACCTCATAGAACTTATCTGTGGGATTCCAAAGAACGGTCTCGATCAGTCGATGCAACCTGTCGGCTTTTGCTTTGAACTCATGCGCGACGGTCTCGTCATGCGTCAGCTGTGCCGTGGCTGCTATGGCGCGTGCATCCGATTCCATGTAGCTGTTCAGCGTCGGTCGGTAACCGTCTCCGCTGATCGACTTCTCCATCGCATCCCGGGTATCGATGGACCAGAAGAGCCCATTTGCATCTTGCTGTGTCCGCTCCCATTCCGCATAGACGCGCTTCATCTCGGCAAGCAGACTGGTTGCCAGCTCTGTATCACCATTCGCCAGCGTCACCTCGCGCACCGCCGTCGCCAGCGCGTCAGAATACTTGAGCGCGTCATTCTCCGGCCGGAACCAGAAGCGCGCGTCGTCTTCAGCGATCGCGCGCGTATGCAGCCACCTCGCTTCGCCCAGATGAAAAGGCGCTGCATCCGGCAGGGCTCCGTAGCCGGCGTCCTTCGATTCGGGCTTCGGCAGCCATTCGGTGATTACATAGCCTTGCGGTGTTTGTACCAGGTGCTTCTTCCAGGCATACCAGCGAAAGTAGTACATCTCTTCCACTGCCTTGTCGGAGCTATCGAACCATGGAATCTCCCGCTCCATCCATGGCCACGCGGCTTCTGATATGGCGGCGCCGGGCGCAGGCTCTCCGTCATATACTCGGCCGGTTGCAGCGCGCTCATCAGCTTCGAACTGCTTTACATAATGCTGGTAATTCTCCGGCTGAAGGACAAAAGGCACCCCCGTCTGCGGCTCAGCATACGCAGTCGCCATCAACCAGACTGCGAATGTGCAGAAGAAGCGGCAAAACAAGTGAAAACGCAGCATGGATACCCTTTAGGACGAGCCCAATATTAAAGAGAGAACACGAGAATCGGCAACACAAAATGAAAATTATTGACCATTTCCGGCATGAACCTCTGCCGCTGCGCGTTCCAGCCATGACGCATAGACCAGTCCACTCTTCTGCTCGTTCCATTGCGGCTGCGAAAAGACGTCGAGCTGTTGAGCTGTAAGCAACGGGACATCGGCTTTGAGCGCCACAATCCCCGCATCGCGATCCTCGCGCCCCGTGCTTTTCCCGAATTCATAACCCACTTGCTCTGCCCAGTTGTGGATACTAACCGTCGGCATCGTGCGTACGTCCCTGCTCTGCCAGGCGGGAAACTCTAACTCGGCATTCAGCCACGCCGCCGCGGTTGGAGTCATCCACGAGGGACGGTGACTGGCTCCGGGATCGAAGTAGGTAGAGAAGACGCCTTTCTCGCTACCGTTCAGAGCCACCACACGCGCACGAAGATCCGAAAAGAAGTCGGGCCCATGTGTAGGAATGGCGACCACGGTGTCTACGGTGCCGTTGATGATGAAGCTGTCTCCGCGCCGCGCATTCAGCGTGTAGAGCACTGCGCCGCGATCGCCCAGTATGCGCAGCGCCTTGTATGGAGCGGCCTGGCACATAATCGCGTGTCCCGAATCCCAATAACCGTTCACTCCATCGAGATCCCCACCGCCATCCAGCAGCAGTGCATGGATTCTTGTATCGGCTGCACCGGCAAGGGCGGCAATGAATGAGCCCATCGAGAAGCCCAGGAGACCGATGCGATGCCTGTCGACATCAGACCGTGCCGCAAGTGCAGACACCGCGCCCATTGTGTCGGCGACCATCAGGCCGCCCAGGCGCACAGGCATGCTTGCCGGAGAGAAGACAAGCTGATCGTGCTCGCCGGTCATCGTTTTGTGTTCATCGTTGCGCTCCCCCTCACCGATAGGATCGTAGGTAAGCACAACCGCGCCGGCACGCGCGTAGAGCACGCCAGCATAGTAGGCATACCAGCTTGACTTGTCGCCGCCGTGCCCGTTCACCAGAACAATAGCCGGCATCTTCCGTGTCGGAGGTAGCGTGGGCCGATAGATGACCGCTGGAACTCTCAGGCCATAGAGCGTCCGATATGTGACCTTTTCTGCCGTCACCCCCGGCGCTATCTCACCACTGCGGATGTGGTCCGTCTCCGGAGCCATAGGATGACTGGGCAGATAGAGCGCATGCAGCAACTGCTGCCTCCATGCCTTGACCTGCTTCCCGCTCACCGCATGTGCAGTTGCTGGTGGCGGGGCTTCGCCAACCGCACTCACTTCCGGCCAGTGCAACGGATCACCCCAGTGAAGGTTCAGGAAGGCGATGTAGTGCTCCCAATCGAAACTGGTGACATCGTGCTTTCCGGCCCTCTCGTGATAAGCCACATTGCCATCGAGCCCGATGGCCGCATCCACTGCAGGCATCGGAGTCTCCGCTGGTAGAGCTTTCTCACCCAGCAGCCGGTATACGCTGCTGGCACTCACCGCGCTCAGGAATTCGCCCTTCGGGTCCGACCATTCATCTCCGGCGGCACTCGCTACATAAAGCAGCCTCGGAGCCATTAGCGACATCAGCAGATTTCCATCGACCGGAATCTCGCTGTCGTGTCCTGCCCACCGCGCATAGGCCGGACAGAACCAGTAAGGGAAAGAATGCTCCAGATGCTCAACCGTTTCACCCAGCGCACGCCGCTGGATCGTCTGTCCGCCATGTCCGCTCTCGGTCGAGAGAAGCGCAGCGAACCGCGTATCCTGGGCCGCTGCCCAATCTGCCGCCTTGCCAAGTCGGCTATGTCCGGTCACTGCGACGTGGCTGGCATCCACCAGCGGATCGTTTTGCAGATAGTCCATGGCCCGGCTCAGTCCCCAGGCCCACGCGCCGAAAGCGCCCCACGAGTCCGGTGCCAGCTCCGCTCCCGGCTTCTGAAAGAGCTGCCGCATGCTGTATTGCGCGGCGTCCTTGAAGTCCGGCTCGATATCTCCGTAATAGATTGTCGCCAATCCATAGCCGTGTTTAAGCAGCATCTCCACCTGCCATTGCTCTGCCCCTGCGCCACGAGTGTTCGCAGCCGGCACCTCATGCAACAGCACGGCGCTTCCTTTAGGCTTGGACCACACCGGCGTTGGCAGGATGCCCGGATCGTCTATTACAGACTGATTGCCAAGGAAGTTGAGCCCAAGAACCACCGGTGAGGCATGCTGTACACGAGGGACATAGAGCAGCAACCGCATGCTGCGTGCGGCCTGGGTCGGAGGCGCAATACCCGGGGCCGGATCGAACGTCAGCTCGATCTGCTCCCGGACAGCCAGCCCATTCAGCGCATGATCATCGCGCTCCAGAACTTTCGCATGCATGACTGCCGCTTTCGCCTCGATGGGCGTAACTCCGAACTCATTTTCCTCAAAAAGCCGAAGGACCTCCGGCCTGCGTTGCGTGTTCCACATGGCCGCGTCCACAACCGGCTTGCCATCGGTCTTTCTCAACGGATCCAGCATGGTGTAGGGCGCAATCTTCGACTCATCGTAGAGATAGCCTGGGATGCGTTGGGCCCACATTTGAGAGAACAACCCAGGCAGGAGTGCCATCGCACCCAGCAGACCCACAGCAGATTTCATCGTCACCTTCATTCATGCCTCAATGTCCGCGCATTGCCACGCGTGACCACACGGAAGCGATAACCTCCGGCCCGGTTTAAAACTACGCTTTCATGGATAGCCGGTAGAAGCCGCCCGTTCTCCTCGACTGGCACTCCATCTGGGAAAGGAAGCCGCACCGTTGCCCGAATCCCCGGAGGTAAGGTCACCGTCATCTTCTCCGCTCGCACGTTTATGCCGATGAGCCCGCGCGGCGTTGGCTCAGCGCCTCGCGCCCATCTCAGCCCATCCAGCTCCGGCGCAATGCTTACCTCGCGAAAACCCGCTTTGATGGGCTGAATGCCGAGTACCTGCTCCAGTAACCAGGCTGCCGGACCACTCGACCATCCATGCGCAAGTGAAACATAGTAGCCCCGCTTGCCGTCAGCCTCCAGAGAAGCGTGAAAATCCTGCTTCGGCCAACCTGGATCGTATGCCTCCCAGAAGCTTGTCGCGCCTTCATCGAGCATGCCTCCCCAATAATGGCGCATCCACGCAAGCGCCTCGCGCCCATGCCCCAGATCCGCCATCGCCGACAGAACGTAGTACCCGTAGTACGGTGTGATGACCTGATGATTCGGGCCTGCGGTGTCCGTGTTCACACTGGCCAGCACATGGCTCCAGATCGCTTCACGTTCTTTTGCATCGGCCGTTCCGGAAAGGACTGCCATTGCATTCGTCTGCCACCGCTCGCCAAAGGTATCTTCATCGGACGCATGGTTTCGTGCGGCCTCGCGCATAAGCTCAGCCTCGTCGCTTGCATCGGCGGCAGCATCCCGCTCACCAAGCTGGTTCAACAGGAATGCTGCCTGGTCGAATGCCAGTGTCATCTCGAAGTCGGTAGCTTCCCGCGCTTCGCTGCTGTCGGCACTAAGCCCATTGGACCAATCCACAAAAACTTTGCGCCCATCTCGGTTACGAAAGACGCCGTCCGCATCGATTTCACTTCTCAGCAGGGCCACAAGCTGCTTGAGGGGCGTGCGCATACGAACCAGAAAATTCATGTCTCCGTTGTGGCGGTAGAGTTCTGCCAGCCCCGTGATCCACAACGCCGAATAGCCAGGAATTGTATTGATGTCGTGCGTCACCGGCGCAGCGCCGAGAATAGACGTCATGGTGCCCTCAACAGCGCTGCTTGCTCCAAAAACACTCTCTATCGTTCTCCCCGTCACGTCGAGGTCTCCCATCCATCGCGCGCGGTCCCGCTTAACGCCATCCCATATGCCCTCCTGCATGCAAAGGTGTGCCGTGTAAGACGCGGTCTCCCAGATGCGGTTCACCGTCGCATCCGAGCTGTTGAACCAGCCCAGGAAACGCACCGGATACGTGATTCCCTGCGCCTCGATCCTTAAATGTTTCAGGCTGCCCGGTTCACTTCGCAGGTGTACGTAGCGGAAACCGCTCTTCGGCCCATAGGCAATGCCGTACGCCGGAAGAAACACATCCCGCTGCCCGAGATAGCTCTCGTCGCTTTCTGCCTCCTCACGCGACTCTCCATAACGCAGCGTGATCGCCACCGGTGTGCCGGTTTTCGAAGCGATCCTCAGCCGGCCGTTGATTTCCCGCCCGAAGTCCAAAGTCTCACCATCGTTTGACCGCTTTATGGATGCTGCTTTCAGCCGGAAAACCCGCATATGCCTGCTGATGCCTGCGTACCCCGGCCATGCATACAAGCCCGCATCCGCATTCCATTGCAGAAAGTCATCGTTCGTGCCGGGAATTCCCAGAATCTGCACCCGTGGCCAGCCTGTGTCCGTGAAGTCTGCACGCTCCCAACCATTGGGAGCTGCGAGCACACTTCTCCACGAATCTTGGGATACAAGCAGCGGCGAAGCAGAAATACCTTTGCTCCGTGGCACAATCTTGCAGAGCACCACTTCGCCATAAGTCACTTGGTTGATTGTCGCGTCCGCATCGGTATGCAGGGAGCTGTGCCCGCGCACCACCTTCATCGCGATCGAATTCTCACCCGCTCTCAAGGCACTCGCAACAGAAGCGGTCAGCACATGGAAGCCCTTCGGCCTCGCCGGATCGTCCTCGGCCTGCAACACCAGGCGCCCATTCACATATACCGTTGCCGCACGAGGACCCGCGAGGTAGAGCGTTGCATCTCCGGGCTTTTGCGTGACATAGAAGTGAGCGCGAAAAAAGTGTGGTTCAACCTTGTCGTTCTGTCCGCGTACATGCGCCTGCAGGGTGGGATGAAGAGCTGCTGCGTCGTTGGCCGTCCATAGGAACTCTTCCTTGAGATGGTTCGCGGGCGGAAGTGAAAGTCTCAACTCGCGCGCTGGGTCGAGCGGACCTTCTGGCTGCGCCCATGCCGGGCTCCCGCAAAGCAACAGACACAGCGCGCCCCAGATAGCAGGAAAGACCCCTCTTGTCTTATGCCGCACTCGGCGGGTAGGATTCCGCATACATGCAAGTTAATACTCGTATATGAAAATAAATTCCACTTTTTGCCAGGGATTTCTGATTGGCGCCGTCTTGATTATGTCCGCCGTGCCGGCCCATGCTTCCAGCCGGGTCTGCGATGTCCACTCCTTCGGCGCCACCGGAAACGGTGCAACCAAAGATACGGCTGCAATCCAAAAGGCGATCGACAGCTGCGCAGCCTCAGGCGGCGGCATCGTGCAGTTTTCCGCCGGAACGTATCTCTCCGCTCCCCTCGACTGGAAGAGCCACGTTCATCTGAAGCTTGATGCCGGGGCGACGCTTCTGGGCTCCCCGGATATGTCTGACTACCCGGTACGCGCGGATGCTCCCTGGCGTCGTATCTCGCTGCTCCATGCCGATCGCGCAACCGACATTGCTCTCACCGGGGGCGGCACTGTGGACGGCAACGGTCAGCCCTGGTGGACACAACAGCAGGCTGACCGGCATGCAGGGGTTGCGGAGAAACCGCGCCCCATGCTTTTCGACCTCACCCACTCCACCCGCATTGTGATCGACGGCGTCACCATTCAGAATTCGCCGCAGTACAACATCATGGCGGTGGTCTGTGATGGGCTCACCGTGCGTAAAGTGAAAATTCTCAACCCCGGACGCACCGCGCCCAACACGGACGGCATTGATCCCATCTCCACCAGCCACGTGCTGATCGAACATGACTTGATCGATACCGGCGATGACAACATTGCGATCAAGAGCGGACTGGTGGAGCGCGGCGATCCCGATGTGCCCAGCACCGATATCACGATTCGCGACTGCGACTTCCGTAATGGCCACGGTCTCTCCATCGGCAGCGAAACAGCAGGTGGCGTCCGCAACGTGCGCGTTGAGCGAGTCACATTTCGGGGTACTCGCCAGGGCATCCGTATCAAAAGCGCGCGCGGGCGCGGTAACGATATCGGTCATTTCACCTTTCGCGACATCACGCTCGCAGACGTGGATGTGCCTATCCAGATCACCATGTATTACACGGGGGGCATGAAAGGAGATACAGCCCATTCGGTGACGCCGCATACGCCTCGCTTCCATGACTTCACCATTGAGAATGTCACTGCGACAGGTGCGAAGCAGGCCGCGGAAATTTATGGACTTCCCGAAAGCCCTATCCGTAATCTCGTTCTGCGCCATGTTCACCTCAGCGGCAAAACGGGCGCGGACATGCAATATGCGCAGATTCGGGCTTCGGACTTTCTGGTACAGGCAGAGGCCGGGCAGAACATCATCAAGGGACCTGGCGTTGATCTGGAGATGAAATAGCCCGTATGCGTCTTGCCTTCCTAGTCGCCGTGTGGACGCTTGCATCGCCAGCGCTCGCTCAGCAGTCGGTCTCTTTGCCGGATGTCTCCACGCCGGCTGCTGAGCGGGGCCAGGGCTTTCATTTTGCTTCCGATGGCCCAACCGGCCCTGGATGGACACGGCCTGACCAGATTGCGCGTGTCTATTTCCATGATGATCTACCGGCGCTGTTTCGCCGCACCCTGGTGCTCGATGCAGACGTCCCGGACACCACTCGCCTTTCATGGATCTTCACGGGACCGCATGCAGGCTTGACCGTCGAGCTCACGGCTTCCACTGTCCGTCTCTATGAACGCGAATACGCCTCCGCAGGCCTGCGTACCCCAGGGGAAACCGAAACAATCCTTCGGGATGAGACACGTCTTTACACCGGCCACGCCCGCACGCTTACCGTGGTGGTCGATGCACATCTTTCCGTGAGCGTGCTGCTCAATGACCAGCCACTGCTGCTCCAGCCGCTTATTTTCGACCTGACTCGGCATCAACTCATGTTCAGCGGCCCGCGCCAGGAGCATCGCGTGCTCGACGGAGCATTGCTTGTGAATTCGCCATCCTCTGCCGCGATTACCGTTCTCCCGGAGAAAAGGCATCAGTCCATGCTCGGCTTCGGAGGAAGTCCTAGCATCCCCGCCTATGACGAGCTCAGCGCGGAGGGCAAACGTCAATACTGGGACTGGATGCGCCGTTACAACCTGCTCGTTGAGCGCGAATACCCGATGGGCGCCGAGTTAAAGCCAGATCTTTCGAATATCAACGACGTGCATGACGCCACGCCTCACTACTACGGCGATAACTTCCCGAATGGCGAGGTTTCCGACTTCGACTACAGCCGCCAGACACGCGAACTCGGCGGCAGCGTGCTCTACGAAATGTGGGCTCTGCCCCACTGGGCGATCGCCGCGTATACACCGCAGGGCAAACCTATTTTCGATGCCTGGAACAAGCAGGTCAAAACGGCAGCGAAGCCCGATGTTTACGCTCGTATCGTGGTGGAGTTTTGCCGTCGAGCGAAGCAACGCTCAGGCGCAGCCCCCGAGATCGTTGGCATCGAGAACGAAGTCGAACAGTATCCCGAGATTTACGCCGCAATGACCACGGCCATGCGCAAGGCGCTCGACGATGCCGGTTTCCAGTCAACCAGGATTCAAATGGCCGACGCCCCGTATCTCCGGATGGGCGTTGCGCGCGCGACAGACTTGAAGAATTTTTCTTCCGCGTGGTCGGCCACGGACTTCACCGCTGCGCACGAGTACGACTATCAGGAGTTCCTTTCCGATCCCGATCTTTACGATGGCCGTCTCGCTGCGATGCACGCAGCCTCCGGCGGCAAGCCCTTTCTTGCCACCGAAATCTGTCTCAATGATGGCCGTTACCAGGAGTCCTCTTATCGGCTCTCGTTGCAGATCGGCCAGCTTTACCAGAAAGACCTCACACAGCTCGATGCCGAGATGCTGCTCTATTGTTGGCTGATCCTCGACGTGGAACAACCGAACTTTGGCGCCTCGCGCGCGCTTTTCGTTCCCGATCGATCCCAGGGCAACATCCCGGTTCCTTCGAGCTTTCAGCTTCGCGTGCTTGGCGCTTTCAGCCGGCATGTACCAAAAGGCATGCATCGCGTCGAAGCCTCATCTTCCAATGCGGACCTGCTGTCTGTCGCCTTTACCGATGGTTCGCGTACCACGCTGATCGTGCTCAATCGCTCGACCTTCGCGCAACAGCTTCGGATCAATTGGCCTGGCGCACACTGGACACGGATGGAGCGGACCAGCTTCTATGACCCGAATGTCGAAACCGATGTCCCGGCCAGCATCACGGTTGCTCCCGGTGAAATCATCACACTTGCCAGCTTCTCTGCTCCAAATGTGGCCACACCATGATCGCGAACG
Source organism: Silvibacterium sp. (assembly GCF_047605705.1). Lineage (NCBI taxonomy): Bacteria > Pseudomonadati > Acidobacteriota > Terriglobia > Terriglobales > Acidobacteriaceae > Silvibacterium > Silvibacterium sp. The sequence goes on from NZ_JASGFD010000062.1 coordinate 11,284, forward strand.
CTATTCGCCACATCATCGTTTTACCGCTGCTGTTCGCCTGTCCCGTCACACAGGCGGAGTGGCAGCCATCGCACCACAGTGACCCAGGGGTTCATCCGGTAAGCGAGTTCCTCTTCGCTCCGGGCTCGGCTCCCTTCGCCGAGTGCCACGCCTCGACCCTTGTCGCTCTCCACGATGGTTCTCTCCTGGCCGCGTGGTTCGGGGGTACAAAAGAGGGCGCACCGGATGTCGGAATTTATACCGCGCATTTTTCCGCGGGCCGATGGTCCGCTCCAGTCGAGGTTGCTCGAGAGCACGATGGTAGCAGGAGCGTTCCTTCATGGAATCCCGTTCTGTTTCACACCCAGGACGGGCGGCTCTGGCTTTACTACAAAACAGGAGACACACCGCGCGAGTGGTCCGGCGTCCGCATCACAAGCACCGATGAAGGCCGCACCTGGTCAGCCCCCGAGCGTCTTGCTGCCGGCGTCATCGGCCCCAGCCGCACCAAGCCTCTCGTGCTGCCAGACGATCTGATCGTAAGCGGGTCGTCTGTCGAAGCTTATAAAACATGGGCGGCTTGGATCGAACGTAGTACGGACGGCGGCGCTTCATGGACGAAGATCGGTCCCATTACCGTAACCGAAGCCCAGGACAAGGCTGAGCCGCCTGCTCCGGACCCCTCGCTCGACTCGCCCGAACTGCGGGATAAGGATAAGGGACCGCGCAGCTTTGAGGGCATCATCCAGCCCGCGATTGTGCCGCTCAACTCTACGCACCTGCGTCTGTTTGCACGCTCGCATACCCTGGCTGCGAAGATCGTGACAGCCGATTCATTCGATCTCGGTCAGACCTGGACAAAGGCACGCTTTCTCGATCTTCCCAGCAACAATTCCGGTCTCGATGTTGTCGCTTTGCTTGACTCACATCAGCATCTCGATGGCCGTTTGGTCATGATCTTCAACGACACGCCGCGCGGACGCTCGCCGCTCAACCTGGCTCTCAGCAACGACGGCGAACACTTCCGCATCTTCGCCACCCTCGAACAAGGCAAGGGCGAGTACTCATATCCCGCAATCATCCAGACTTCCGCCGGTGATCTGGAGATCACCTATACCTGGAATCGCACCTCTATCCGGCATGTTCATCTCTCTTTGGCTGAGGTTCCTCGCTCATGAAGCATTTCAGCATTTGCTGCGCGATTTATTTCTTCTCGCTCTCGCTTTTCACCGGCATTGCTTACGCTGCGGATGTCACTGTACTCGTCAAGCCCGGAGCACCTTCGGACGGACGCACACAGTTCCCAACCATTCAGAACGCAGTCGACCACGCACCCCAACCCGAAGGCAACGGACGCGTCATCTTACAAATTACTCCCGGCATCTATCATGAGCGCGTATGGATTCCACAGAATCGGCCGCGGCTTACGCTCATCGGTCTGGGCGCTAAGCCGGAAGATACGGTGATTACCGCGGATAAGTTTGCGAAAGAGCAAGGGGGCACCTTCTTCACCGAAACCGTCGAGGTGAATGGAGAAGCCTTCGAGGCAGACAACCTTACGTTTGAAAACAGCGCTGGCAAACAAGGACAGGCCCTCGCCATCTCGGTACTTTCCGATAAGGCGATCTTCAAACACTGCCGCTTTCTTGGCTATCAGGACACGCTTTTTGCCAACTGGGGACGCCAGTATTACGTCGACAGCTACATTGCCGGCGCCGTTGACTTCATCTTCGGAAATGCAGCCGCGTTCTTCGATCGGGTAGAGATTCATGCGGTCGCGCCAGGTTATCTCACCGCACAAAGCCGTCTCTCTGCCGATGAGGCAACCGGCTTCATCATCCGCAACAGCCGCGTCGCTACGGATAATCTGGGCGATCACAAGGTCTCGCTCGGTCGCCCATGGCGTCCTTTTTCCCGCGTCGTCTATCTTGAAACGGAAATGGATTCCGGCGTAACTCCAGAGGGTTTTACCCTGTGGCGGAAGGGAGATGACCCATCCACCATGTTCTATGCCGAGTACCATTCGACAGGACCGGGCAGCCCGCCGACAGCTCGTGCATCCTTTGTCAGGCAGCTGACCGCTGCCGAGGCCACCCGCTTCGCGCCCGATATTTTCCTGCAGGGAACAGACCATTGGAATCCCGAAGCCGAGGCCGCCCGCCTGCCATAGCAATGCCCACAGACCTTACACAAAGCACTGCGCATAGATCTCCTGCGCATCGCTGAGGGTCACCTCCCGCGGATTGTTCCGAAGCAACCGCTGTACAGTGAGCGCGGCCTCGGCCATCCTGGGAATCGCACGTCTCGGTATACCGTGCTTCTCTAGGTTCATCTCCAGGCCGCACGCGCGCGTCAGGTTTTCCAGTACACAGACTCCATGGTTCACTGTCTCCATCGTGTTCTTGCCCGGCATAGCGCCCAGGGCCAGCGCAACGGCGGCGTGGCGCTCGGGCGCAGCCTCGGCATTGAAGCGAAAGACCGCAGGTAGCAGCAATGCGTTAGCCAGTCCATGCGGAAGATGGAACTCGCCCCCCAGTGGATAAGCCAACGCGTGAACAGCCGCAGTGTTTACCGGTCCCAGGCATAGTCCTCCATAGAGGCTTGCCCGCGCCATGCCTTCGCGTGCTGCATGGTCATGGCCATCTTTCACCGCGCGCACCAGGAAGCGCGATGCCAGCCGCACGCCTTCCAGTGCATAGAGATCGGCCAACGGATGGGCATACCGGTTCGTATACGCCTCCACGCAGTGCGTGAGCGCATCAAGCCCCGTAGCCGCGGTCACCTCCGGAGACACACTGTGCGTGAGTGTGGGATCGATAAAAGCCGCATCTGGCACCAGGTGCTGACTGACGACCCCCTTCTTGAGCTGCGCTACCTCATCCAGCAAGATCGCATTCGGAGAAACCTCACTGCCGGTACCGGATGTTGTAGGCATGCACACCAGACCACAGTGACGCTCCCGCAACAATCCAATGCCAAAGGCTCCTTCGATTTGCTGTGGGTTATCGACAAACGCAGCTACCAGCTTCGCCATATCGAGCGTGCTGCCGCCGCCGATGCCCAGCACGCACGCCGGTTTTGCTGCGCGCGCTGTCTCAACTGCGGCTAGAAAACTGCGAATCGACGGCTCGCCGCTGGCCGGGATCTGAACCGACACCGTACAGCCGGCCTGCGTCAGTTCTCTGCACAACAACTCCACAGTCTCACTCATCGCACGCGAGCCGACAATATGGATCGTCTTCTGAGAAAGCTGTCGTAAATAAGCGATTGCATCGCGCAGGCATCCGTCGCCGAAAACCAGCATGCGGGGCTGCAAAAAGGTGATCGCGCGTTTCGTGGCAGCGGTTTCCATCCTGACCCTCGTCAGCTCCGATGGAGCGTACCACTCGCAACATCGCACACACCCGCTTGAGAACCGGCTTCTTCCCGCACCAGTACGCTTGCCTTCTTCGCTGCCTCCAGCGCATGCTGCGCGCCTGCCTTCAGACAGACGATGTTATTGGTGCAGTAGAGCAGGTCCACACCGAGCCGCATCCAGTGAGCATAATCGGCTGCGCCGCATGCCGTCACAATCTTCTTATGGTGCCTTCGCGCCACTTGAACGATATGTTCAGCCGCGGCGAGCACCTGAGGATGTCCGGTCTGCCCTGGAATCCCCATGCTGGCCGCTAGATCAGCCGGCCCGATAAAGATGTCTACACCCGGAATCGCAGCGATTTCCTCGATCCGTGCGAGCGATTCCTTCGTTTCCACCTGAGCCAGCAGCGCGAGCTCCTGGTTCAGCTTCTGTTGTTCCTCGGGCACGCTGCCCACAATCCCATATTTGATCGCCCGCGATACGCTAAAGAATCCGCGTGCGCCCATGGGCGCGAACTTCGCATAGCGCACCAGCTCTGTCACCTGCTCGGGTGAATCCGCCATGGGAATATCGATCATGTCAGGACCGCATTCTGAAGCCTTAAGCACGCTCTCCCGTCGCGCATCCGGAATCCGGATCATCGTCAACAAGCCTGCGCCGCGCGCCATCCGGCATAAATCCGCTGCCTCAGCAAAAGTGATGGCTGCGTGTTCCATCTCAATCCAGATCACGCTGAAGCCGAGGTGTCCCGCAATCTCCAGAAAGATGGGATCGTACGAATACAGTGCGGCGCCAAGCAAAGGCTTACCCTCGTTGCTTCCGATTGCTGCATGCAGGCGATTCATCAAGGCTCCCGGTCGATGGAATAAGTGAAATGAGTAGACAGGTTGGACACCGGCGCTGCTGCCATGGACAATCTCCGGTGCCGCCATCCCTGCCACGTCAGATCTCTGGCTCGCGGCATGCCAGGCAACATCACGCTCGCTGCCAGGCCCACACCCAGTACAGCCAGATTGCCGAGCGCGCCCAGCATGTAGTCATGCCAGGTAAAGTTCCAGCGCCCCAGGTTCAGGATCTTTCCGTTTTCGGTGAGCACGCCCCAGAGCGTGAGCAGTAGACCGGCAACCAGACCAGCCACTGCGCCCGCTCGTGTGGCGCGCGGCACAAGAAACGCCAGCAGGAAAAGCCCCGCCAGGCCTCCTGCTACCACCGAGGTCAGAGTGTAGTAGAGCGAAAGCGCGCTTCCCGCGCTGTGCGCTAATTGCATGGCCATCAGCGATGCCGCGATGCCGCACGCGACTACCGTGACCCGCCCCATGCGCAGTCGCTCCCGGTCTGTACTCCGTGGCCGTGCCAGTCGATAGAAATCCTCGGTTGCAATCACCGAAAAACAGTTCATGTCTGAGGCCAGCATCGCCATCGCCGCCCCAAGCAGCGCGGCGATGAACAGCCCCGCAAGGCCTGGCGGCAGATGCGTCAGCAGAAAATGTGGAAAAACCTGGTCCGGCCGGGTGATCGTCTTCGGAAGCTGCTCTCCCGTCACGCGATAGAAGCTCCATAGCAGACTGCCGATCAGCATGAAAGCCGCCCATACCGGGATACAGAGCCCCGCACCGAGAGCGATGCCGCGCAATGCGCTCTTGTCCGACTTTGCGATCAGGTATCGCTGCACCACCGTCTGATCGGCTGTATATTTCTGCAGATAAAAAAAGAAGCCGTAGATGACCAGGACTGTGATCGTCGGCTGGTCGAAGCGGAACGCCGTGCTGCCCAGGCTCATCTTGCCGTGCTCCCACACATCCGCCAGCATGGTGCGCGGTCCTTGCGCCGGAAGAAACAACAGATAGCCGAGCGAGACCAGGATGCCAGCCCACAGCACAAACCCCTGCACCACGTCGCTCCACACCACGGCCTTCAGGCCGCCCAGCAGCGTGTAGAAAATCGTGATCGCCGCGGTTACCGGGATGATCCACTGCACCGGCCACCCAGTCATGCCGGCCAGCGTCAACGCCAGCAGATAAAAGACAAATGCCATCTTCGAGAAGTGCCCGGCAGCGAAAGCCAGCGAAGCGTACAACCTCACACCGCGGCCGAAGCGATGCCCGAAATACTCGTAGACACTCATCTGCACTACGTGCCGGAAGAATGGAACGATAATCCGTCCCGTCAACGCCAGAACTCCCACAAACAACAGCCCCGGCACCATCAGCGACCAGTTTCCCGCATAGGACGATCCTGGATACGCGATAAAGGTGACACTGGTGATGATCGTCGCAAGCAACGAAAGACCAGTTGCCCATCCGGGGATGGACCGGCCACCAACAAAATATTCGTCCGTAGTGTTCTGCCGCCGCGAAAAACGCAAGCCGATCGCCGTCAATCCCGCGACATACGCCGCGATGACCAGAACATCTGCGGTTCGCATCGTTCAGCCCCGTGCCGGTGCCGGCGTGCGATGGGCAGCCATCGTAACGGCAAGGCGAATGGCGGCCATCATGTTGGCCCCGCTCGCCATGTTTTTACCGGCGATATCGAAGGCTGTCCCGTGATCGACCGAGGTTCGAATGATAGGCAACCCGAGCGAGGTATTTACCGTTGCCTCGAAGTCCAGCAGCTTCATCGGAATATGTCCCTGGTCGTGATACATCGCCACCACCAGGTCGTGCGATCCGCGCGCAGCCTTGTAAAAGATCGTGTCCGCAGGCACTGGCCCTTCACAATCGATAGCGCGATCCCGGCATGCCGCGACCGCCGGCGCAATGTAGGCCTCGTCTTCTGTGCCGAACATGCCGTGCTCGCCGGCGTGCGGGTTCAGACCGCATACGGCGATCCTGGGCCGTTCCGTGCCCATATTTCGCATGGCCTCATACCCCAGCTCGATGGTGCGGACAATTCGTTCCTTGCTCAGCTCCACTGCCCGGCGCAGGCTTACATGCGTCGAGACATGAACGACGCTCAACCGTTCGCTGGTCAGCATCATGCAGGATTCCTTTGCGCCACACAGCTCGGCGATATATTCCGTATGTCCGCTGAAACCAATCCCGCCAAGCGCAACGGCCTCCTTGTTCAGCGGCGCCGTCACCATCGCGTCCGCTTCCCCGCGAAGGCACATCAGGGTCGCCTCCCGTACATAGCGCATCGCCGCGGCGCCGTAATCCGCACGCAGCCTGCCCACTTCTACCGGCTCATCCTTCGCGAGCATTCCGCAGTCGATGAACTCCACCGGAAGATCGCCCATGCGGATGCCAGTCACCGCTTCCGCACCAGCGACCGCAACACGATCTCCCATCACAAGGAAGCTGGCACGTGGAAGGCCGGGCGCACTGAGTGCCTTCAGTGTCACCTCCGCGCCCACGCCTGCCGGATCGCCCAGCGTGATCACGATCTTCGATGGAGATATGTGCTTCATTCAGTTACAAATCCCTCTTTCGGGATGCTCGGATCGCCGGTTGTGAAAATGCTTCGAAAATGCGGTACAGCAGATCACGCGCACCGAAGCCTCCGCTCTTGGTCACGATCCTCATCCCGGCGAACGGGCCACCTTCGGCCACACACACCGGTACCCCGGGAGCGAACTCCCACATCACCCGCAGGCTCCGGATGCCCAGAGCCCGGCAGACCAGCATCGCGGTGTCTCCGCCGGTAAGAAACAAGCAAGCCGTTTCTGATAGATCGAGCGCCATCAGCATCGCTCGCACCACTTCCTCGCTTGTGCCACGCGGCGCCTTGAGCACGAAGCTCGACCGCGGCGCGGCCTCATCACACCCCACCATCGCGACTGCAGCGGCCTGCTGCAAATAATAGATCTGTTCCCGGGTGATAGTGTGTGCGCTGCCTACAACGAACACCACCCGGCCCGTTGGCCAGCTCTCGTTCCTGCATCGCGCAGCATTCTGGCGGTTTCCAGCCAATGCATGGGCCAGACCTCCGGAACCTATCCACAGTACGCGTTCTCCACGTTCCGCCACGCTCCGCACGATCGTTTCCAAATCTCCCGAAGTCCAGGCATCGCAAAGTAACAATGCCCCTCGCGGAGCCGTCCGCAGCCCGCTCGAGGCATTCTCCGCATCCACAAGAAGAGGCTCACACCCGGCTGCGCGCAGCCCGGCCATCAGATCTAAAGGCTCGTGCCAGTCTGCTCCTTCCACGTGCAGCATTCCATTCCGCACGCGCCGGCCATGCACGGGATGCGCCGGAGCCAGCACAGTCAGACGCGCAGGAAAAGCCGCCATGCTGGCTGCAATCTCCGCGAAAGTATTTCCACGAAATACGGAGTCGACCTTCTTGAAAATCTCCGCTCCATGCGGCATCCGTTTCGCGAAACGATGCAACCGCGCCGCCTGCTCCCAGGGCTCCAGATCCCGGCTTTCCGTCGAGACCGCGAAGACCCCACTCAGTGCCTCCGGAGCATCGTCCAGATAAATGCGTATAACCTGCCCTGCACCGGTAAATGCAACGGCGCAGTCGCAGGCTCCGGTCAGGTCATCGGCAATCATGGCCAACGTTGCCGCTCCGGCAACGTTTGTAGTCTCATGTTGTTTTCGATCTGCTGAGATGATCACCGGCCGCCTTCAGGATTCGATGCATTCTTCCGCATCATCGAAAATAATGTCAATCTAATTTCCTTTTTCTATTCAAAACGGAAGTAAATCGCCTGTAATCTGGGCAACAGGGTTGCGACCGGAATAGCCAAAGGAAGCCCAAATCGTGCTGAAGCGTTATGCCCATTTATCAGGCAGGGAGTTGCCCCGCGCCATGCGGCAGCTGTGCCACCATCACAGATCACGGCTGAGCGCTGTACTTGCGGCGATGCTCTTATCTCTGCCTTCCCTGGCCGCAAATGAGAATGCATCGCCAGCCGCAATCACGATCGCAGTGTCCCCATTCGGCAACGATCAGGCAGATGGCACTCCCTCCGCGCCGTTCAAAACGCTCGACCGCGCTCAGGCCGCTGTTCGCTCGCTCAATGCGCAGCACGATGTAACGGTGCAACTCGCAGACGGGATATATCCGCTCACGCAGCCTCTGCGTTTCAGCGCCGCGGATGGAGGCCGCAGTGGCCACAGCGTTGTGTGGCAAGCCGCGCCCGGTGCGCATCCTGTCCTCAGTGGAGCGCTGCGCATTACCGGATGGCGTCCTTACGATAAGGTCAGGGGGATTTACGTCGCAGATACACCACCCGGTCTCGCGACACGGCAGCTCTGGGTGAACAACGTGTCCGCCCCGGTCGCTTCCATGGAGATCCACCGCCGCGACTACACCTTCACCCGTGAGGGCATGACGCCGAAACACTCCGCGCCTGCACTGCCCGCGCTCGGGCAAGCCTCACACCTGGAGCTTCGCGCCACCGGATTTTTCACCGAACGCATCTCTCCCGTTCAGCGAATTACGAACGGCAAACTCGAGATGCAGCAGCCTGCATGGGATAACAACCTGTGGGGATACGACACCATCGAGAAGCCCTTCCACCCTGAACTCCAGCATCTCTACCTCGCGAATGCTCTCTCGTTGCTCACACAACCCGGCCAATGGTATCTCGATCCCGATCAGGGCCGGCTCTATCTACGTCCGCCAGCCGGAACCGACCTCAGCATGGCCGACGTGGAATTGCCCCGCCTTACGGTCCTCGTCTCCATCAGCGGCCGTCTCGATGCTCCTGTGCGTAACCTCACCTTTCGAGTACTGCAGTTTTCCTACACCACCTGGCTCGCTCCATCCGGACCGGAAGGGTATGCCAGCCAGCAGAGCGGAGCCTATCTCACCGGGCATGCAGAGGCCTATCCCGCCGACCCTATCTCCACCTGCGCTATCGGTTGTCCGGCATTCGAAAGCATGCGCAATCAGTGGAACCAGATGCCTGCCTCTGTTCAGGTAAGCGCTGCAGAGCGCATTACCTTCGACCAGGACGTCTTCCATCATCTCGGCCAGTACGCGCTCGGCATAGGGAACGATGCCAATGCCACTCTTTCCGGCACAGGACTTGCCACCAGCGATATCTCGGTGACCTCGAGTCTCTTCCAGGACTGCTCCGGCGGAGCAATTCTTGCGGGCGGAATCCGGCGCGATGCGCACCATCCCTCCGACATCCGCCAGGTAAATCGCCAGCTCATCATTCGCGACAATCGCATCCAGTCAGTCAGCCGCGACTACCTCGATAACAGCGCGATTCTAAGCACGTACGTCGAAGGCGCCATCATCCTTCATAACGACCTTTCCGATCTGCCCTATGACGCAATCGATATCGGTTACGGATGGGGAATCCAGGATCCGGGAGGCAATCCCAACTATCGCGTTCGCATGCATGGATACGACTGGCCGCAGAACCCCATGTACCAGACACCCACCACCCATCACGACGTCGTCGTCGCTTCCAACCGCATTCATGGAGCGAAGCAACTCTTCCACGACGGCGGCGCGATCTACAATCTTTCGGCAAGCCCCGGCACCCTGATCACCGAGAACTATATTTACGACAACCACGGCCACATTGCTCTCTATCTCGACGAAGGATCACGCTACATTACGGTCCGAAGGAACGTCGTGCAGGACTCTGGTGGAGAATGGCTGAACATCAACACCGTTCACGCCGCGTATCCGTTGCGCATCTCCCCCGATAACACGGCGACCGACAACTGGCACGACAGTGCGAAAACCGGCGGCATGTGGACGAATTATCAGAACGACCTCATCCTCAACGACCATCTCGTAATCGGGAAAGTTTGGCCGGCGGAAGCCCGCAGGATCATGCAGGAAGCTGGCATTGAGCCCAGGCAGAACACCCCTAAGCACCGCTGAGATGCGGTTTTGCTTACGTCCCCGCTCGAATCCTTCGCCAATCGAGTCGATTATTTGCCCCGTCCAGGCTCTACTTGGGTGGGAGAGCAGTTCCTTCGGCCGGCGATCCCGGATGACAGGTAGAGCAAACAGCATCGCGACCAACGGGAGCGGAGGCCGAAGGCAGAAGGCCCTGCGCGAAGCAGTCCCGAAGCTTCTGTAACCCTAAGGCAGCGTCTGGACTCTAAAATGGAGTATGCGCGGACGCCGCCTTTTCCCGTTTCTGCTTGCCCTTCTGCTGCTCGTGACCGGTCGTGCCTTTGCCACTCCGGAGACCGCTTCGCCAGCCACACCGAGCGCCACTGTGCCGCACCTTACCGTTCAGCTCGTCGTCCCGCCCGCGCAGATCTACCCCGGCCAGCACTTCACCGCCGGTCTCTACTTCAAGCTCGAGCCCGGTTGGCACGTCTACTGGACCAACGCCGGCGACTCCGGCGAGCCGCCCTCCATCCGTTGGGCACTCCCCGATGGCGTGAGCGCCGGGGACATCCAGTTCCCCACCCCGAAGCGTCTGCCCCTCGGCCCGCTCATGGACTTCGGCTACGAGAACGAAGTTCTCTTCCCCATCCCGGTCACCGTGGCGAACAGCGTTAAGCCCGCAGGCTCAACGGCATCGCTCGGCGGCAAGGTGAGCTGGCTCGTCTGCCGCGAGGTCTGCATCCCTGGCAAGGCGGAGCTCGCCGTAACCCGCGCCGCTCTCGGCTCCGCGCCGTCGCAGCCCGGCCAGGTCGCGGACGATGCCGCACTCATCACGCGCTTCGCCTCGACGCTGCCCGGGCCGCTGCCCTCGGGCGATCAGGCGAAGTTCGAGACCACCCCGAAAGGCTTCACTCTCGCCGTCTCGACCGGCCAGAAGGAAGAGTCCGCCCAGTTCTTCCCCTTCGATCAGACCATCGTCTCGAACCCCGCGCCCCAGACTGTCACTCCGCGCAAGGATGGCGTCACACTCGACCTCATCAAGGACGAGAACATCGCAGGAACTCCCAAGGAACTGCACGGCCTGCTGGTGCTGAGCGGCGGACGCTCGTATGAGATTCACGCCACGCCCGGCGCACTCGCGGTCTCGACCGGCGGCAGCACGGACAGCGGCCTGCTCGGCGCTGCGCTCCTCGCCTTCGTCGGCGGCCTCATCCTCAACCTGATGCCCTGCGTCTTCCCAGTGCTCTTCATCAAGGGCCTTTCGCTGGTCCAGTCTTCGAGCGAAGAGCGTGGACGCCTGCGCGCGCATGGCTTCGTCTACACGCTGGGCATCCTCCTCTCCTTCTGGGCAGTCGTCGCGGCGCTGCTCGTCCTGCGCGGCGCAGGCCATCAGCTCGGCTGGGGATTCCAGTTCCAGTCCCCCATCTTTCTCGCGCTCATCTCGCTGCTGCTCTTTTTCCTCGGACTCTCGCTGGCCGGGCAGTTTGAGATCGGCCTGACACTGACCAGCGCAGGCGGCGGCCTTGCTCAGAAGAGCGGCTATACCGGCAGCTTCTTCACCGGGATCCTCGCCGTCGTCGTCGCCACGCCCTGCGCGGCTCCGTTCATGGGAACCGCGATCGGCTACGCGCTGGCACAACCGCCGGTCATCACTTTTGTCGTCTTCACCGCCCTCGCGCTCGGCCTCGCCGCGCCGTATCTGCTGCTCACCTTCGTCCCCTCGTGGGCAAAGCTGCTGCCACGCCCTGGCGCGTGGATGGAAGTCCTCAAGCAGGCTGTCTCGGTGCCGATCTTCGGCACGGTCATCTGGCTGGTTTGGGTCTTCACCCAGGTCACCGGCCCCACGGCCCTGATGGCGCTGCTCGCCGCCTTCCTGCTGCTCGCCATCGCCGGCTGGATTCTCGGCCGCTGGCCTGCGAAGGCCCCTGCGACCGTCGCAGCCGTACTCGTACTCGCGCTGGCCATCGTCGTCCCGGTCTACGCAGCGAAAGAACTGGGCGCACCGATCTCCGGTCCGGCATCCGGCTCCGCGGCCACGACCGCGGGCGCAACCAAGTGGGAGCCTTTCACCCCGCAGCTCGTCGCGCAATACCGCGCGCAGGGCAAGCCGGTCTTCGTCGACTTCACCGCCAGCTGGTGCCTCAGCTGCCAGGTCAATGAGCGCGTCGTCCTCGAACGCACCGACGTCGAGCAGAAGCTGGCGCAGAGTGGCATGGCGCTCGTCAAAGCCGACTGGACACAGCACGATGACGCCATCACCCAGACCCTGGCCGCCCTCGGACGCAGCAGCATTCCCACCTATGCCATCTATCCGGCGGATCCGAGCCAGCCCGCCAAGGTGCTGCCTGAGGTCCTGACACCCGGCATCGTCATCTCCGCGGTCGACTCCGTTCCCAAGCCAGACACGCAGAAGGCCGAAGCCCCGGCCACAGGCGAGAAGGTTTTCTAAGACCGCGGGCGCGTCCTGCCGGGTAGGAGTTTGCGTCTAACCCAGAGCAGGACGTTCCCCCGAATCCCACCTCGCCAAGGAGGCCCCATGCGCCTGACATCGATCCTGTCTGCCGCCTCTCTCTCACTCGCGCTCACCCTCTCCGCCTACGCGGTGCGGGTCGGCGACCAGGCCCCCGCATTCACGGCCGTCGACTCCCAGGGCAAGACGCACTCTCTCGCGGAGTATCGCGGCAAATATGTTGTCCTCGAATGGACCAATCACGGCTGCCCGTATACGAAGAAGCATTACGAGAGCGGTAACATGCAGGCCCTCCAGAAAGAGTGGACCGCCAAGGGCGTGGTCTGGCTGACCATCCTGTCGTCGGCTCAGGGCAACGAGGGCTACCTCTCACCGGCCGACGAGAACGCCTACATCAGCAAGATGCACGCCGATCCGACTGCCGCCCTGATCGATCCGAAAGGCACCATCGGACACCTCTACGACGCGAAGACGACGCCTGATATGTACGTCATCGATCCGCAGGGCAAGCTGATCTACTCCGGCGCAATCGACGATCACGCCACCACGGACGCCAGCGATATCCAGGGTTCGAAGAACTACGTCTCGGCCGCTCTCGCCGAGTCGCTGGCCGGCCAGCCGGTGGCGACTGGCTACACGCGCCCCTATGGCTGCAGCGTGAAGTACGCCGGTGCGGAATAGCCATATCCAATAGCGACTAGCAGTCAATAATCATTATCAAAGAAGGACCATAATGAGAGGCAGGGATTCGCTGAGTCCCTGCCTTTTCTATTGCTTACAGATAGCTAGAATTGTCCGCTCTCAGCCGCCCGGAATCTGCGTTGGCGGTTTGCGGAAGGCATAGATCACTGCCAGCAGCGGCGGCCCCAGCAGCACACCCCAGAATGGAATGATGATGCCGAGAGCGATCGGCACCACGATCGACGCCCAGATAGGAATGCGGCTCACGCGCTTCAGGAGCATGGGCTGAAGCACAAGCTGGTCGACAACGACGATCACCGCGTAAAGTCCCAGCACCAATCCGAGGCGGTACATGTCGTGACCGCTGAAGAGAATGACCAGCACGGGAAAGATGACCGTAATGACCCCGCCGAAGTTGGGGATGAAGGTCATCAGCCCGCCGATCAGAGCCCACACTGGCGCCCAAGCCACATGCAGCAGCATGAGACCGATCCACCAAAGCACGGCGACGCAGAGTGCCTCAAGGGTAACGGCTTTCCACCAGTTGAAAAGCGCGTTCCCGGCAGTGCGTGCATGCGTACTGAAATCGTTGGGCATAGGCTAGGCGAACACTGTCTGCGTTCAGCAGTTGGATTGTTCCAACCGACAGGAGGTGGCCTCTCGCTCGAATTTTCAAGCGTACTTCCTGTTAAGTATCTCGCCTTGAGCCAGATTGTTACCGCGAGTTCAGATTCGGTCCATAGCAAAACCAAAGTGATTTGTCATTGCTCTTCTTGAAGGAAAGATCCGGGCGACTGCGCTTACCGTGGTCCGGTAATGGCATTGGGGGCTGAGGTGAGGCTGCCCGGAATTCCTGCCAAACGAGGGGTCCGATGAACAAGAATCTCGATTGGTCTACCGTATTTACCACCTACATCGTCATTGTCGTCTGCCTCGTCGCCGCAATCGCATTCGCCCTGCATGAGCTGAAGGCGCTTTAGGCTAAGGGCGCACAAGCCTTATGGATGGAGTGCTTTACAGCGATAACCGTAAAGCACTCGTTCACCGAAACGAGGCGCAAACGGCGAAGACCCGGCACCGAGGCCGGGTCTTCTATGCAGCTGTCTGAATGCCTGACTATACCTGCGGCTTCGGGGTGAGGCGGACGAAACGCTTCGCCAGCTCATCCCAATCACCGAGCAGCCATGCTGCGCGGGTGCTGGCGGTCTTGCCAAGGTGCAGCTCGACCAGTCCGCGGATGCTCTGCCGGGCCTCTTCATCGAGCGTTTCCCATGGCTCGGCGGTGAGGAAGTCGGCGTGGTACTTGCCGCGGCTGAGGAAGTTCCCCGTCTCGTCGAAGACCCAGGCCAGGCCACCGGTCATACCAGCGCCGAAGTTATAGCCCGTGTCGCCGAGGATGACCGCGAGACCGCCGGTCATGTACTCGCAGCCGTGATCGCCCACGCCTTCGACAATCGCCAGCGCACCCGAGTTACGGACGCCGAAGCGTTCGCCGGCGCGGCCCGCGGCAAAGAGCGCGCCGCTGGTTGCGCCGTAGAGGGCGACGTTGCCGAGGATCACGTGCAGCTCGGACTGGAGCGCCGCGCGACCCGCACCCTTGAGGATCACCTCGCCACCCGAAAGTCCCTTGGCCACGAAATCGTTGGCCGTGCCCTTCAGCACGAGCTCGACGCCGGGGACGGCGAAGGCTCCGAAGGACTGGCCGGCGACGCCGGCAAGGTTGAAGGTGACGCGACCCGGCGAGACGTGTCCTGCGGTGTGCTCGAGTGCGAGCTCACCGGAGAGACGGGCGCCGAGGGTGCGGTCCTCGTTGGTGACGAGTGCGTCGTAGATGTAGTGTTCGCCTGCCTTCCACGCGGCGAGGGCAGGTGCGGTCCAGGCCTCGTCGATGGGAGGATGCGCGGTCTTCTGCGTGTTCGGCTCACCGGCCCAGTGGGAGAGTTCGCTGACCGGAGCGGCCAGCATCGGCGCGAGGTTCAGGTTGCCGTCATGGCGAACCTGCTCGAGCAGATCGGTGCGACCGATGGCGGCCTCGATCGAAGGCAGGCCGTACTGCGCGAGCAGCGCCTGCAGATCGCGGGCCAGCTCCTCGAACATGCGAACCAGGTGCTCCGGCTTGCCGCGGAACTTGGCGCGGAGGTCAGGACGCTGCGTCGCGATGCCCGTGGGACAGGTGTTGAGGTGGCAGGCGCGGGCCATGTCGCAGCCGAGCGCGACGAGCACAGCGGTACCGAAGGCGAACTCGTCGGCGCCGAGCAGGGCGGCGATGAGGATGTCGCGAGCGGTACGCAGGCCGCCGTCGCAGCGCAGACGAACGCGGCTGCGCATGCCGGTATCGAGCAGGACCTGCTGGGCTTCGGCCAGGCCGATCTCCCAGGGGCTGCCGGTGTACTTGATGCTGGAGAGCGAAGCCGCGCCGGTGCCACCGTTATGGCCGGCAATCACGATGTAATCGGCCCAGGCCTTGGCGACGCCAGCGGCAACCGTGCCGACTCCGCATTCGGAGACCAGCTTGACGCCGACGGTGGCGCGCGGGTTCACGCGCTTCAGGTCGTAGATGAGCTGAGCGAGGTCTTCGATCGAGTAGATGTCATGGTGCGGCGGCGGCGAGATCAGCGTGACGCCGGGCTGCGCGTGGCGCAGGCGGGCGATCAGCTCGGTCACCTTGTGGCCGGGCAGCTGTCCGCCTTCGCCGGGCTTGGCGCCCTGCGCGACCT